>DASVUA010000388.1:0-2265 GCA_036387295.1 Thermoanaerobaculia bacterium
AACGCCTCGGCCGCTTCCGCTACGGCCCCGGCGTGTTCAAGATCGATTGGGCGCTCGACGGCGCAATTCCGTGGAAAGCGGCCGAATGCGCGCGCAGTGCAACGGTGCACGTCGGCGGGACGCTCGAAGAAATCGCGGCGCACGAGCGCTCCGTGTTTCACGGCACGATGACCGACAAGCCGTTCGTCCTCGTCGCGCAACAGAGCATGTTCGACTCCACGCGCGCACCCGAGGGGAAACACACCGGGTGGGCGTATTGCCACGTGCCGCATGGCTCAACGGAGGACGCCACGGAGGTCATCGAAGCGCAGATCGAGCGCTTCGCTCCCGGGTTTCGCGATCGCATTCTCGCGAGGCGCACGATCAACACCGCGCAGTACGAGGAGCACAACCCAAACTATGTTGGGGGCGACATTGCCGGCGGCGCAAACACGATGTCGCAGTTCCTCACGCGTCCGTTCGCGAAGCTCGATCCGTACTCGACGCCGAACGAGCGGCTGTTTCTCTGTTCGAGCTCCACGCCGCCCGGCGGGGGAGTGCACGGGATGTGCGGCTACTGGGCCGCGCGCAGCGTGCTGCGCCGCGTCTTCGGCCGCTGAGCTGTCCTGCGCTCGCGCGCAGGACAGCGTGTCGCGTCAGGCGTGTTTCGGAGTCAGAGTCTCTTCGCGTTTGCGGTCCTGCACCAGGCCACGCACCCGCTTCTCGACGGCCGTCGCGTCGTCCTCGCTGAGCTTCTCCTTCTCCTCGCGCACGCCCTCCGAGGTTCCGCCGCTCGCGTCGATCACCCGCTGGACGACGGCGCGCCAGTTCGCGTTCTGCGCGGGGGCTCCGACGGTTCGCACCGCAACCCAGTCGAAGAAGTTCGACGCGCGCGCATAGACATCGACGGCGAAACGGACGCCGCTCGCGAGCTCGGTCGACGTGAACTCCACGATCCCGGCGAGCGGATGCCCTTCGATCGTGGCGAACACGACGTGCGTCGGCTCCGCGACTTCGACGCGCACCTGAAAGTTCCCGCGCAGCGGAAGCGAGCCGGTGAGCGTCGCCCCTTTTTCGACTTTGTCCGGCGCGCCCGGCTCGGCCACGAATTCGATCGGCATGAAGTCGTTCACGCGATCGCGGAACAGCGACATCAGCGCGACCGCGGTGAGGCGCGAGCCGTTGATGTCGGCGTAAAAGCGCTTGTGCTCGAGCGCACCGAAGCCATCCTCCGGCAGCGTTTCCTGCAGTGCGTCGGCGAGAAGGCGCAGGCCGTGATCGAGCGGCGTCGTCTGGATGCCGAACACGGTCGCAGCGTTGCGGCCGCGAATGACGTTTTTTTCCTTCAGCATCTCGAGTTTGTTCTCGTCGACCGGCAGCGGCAGCGGCGAGGCGACGGACGCGAATCGCGTTGTGAGCTGCGCCAGCGCCATCGGTACCGGCACGCGCACCGGTGAGCGTCCGGTGATCTCGGCGAAACGGCGCAGCAGATCGTTCATGCTCGTGATCTCCGGCCCGGCCGCTTCGAGGATCTGGCTCTGTACGTCGTGACGCTCAATCGCGGCGGCGAGGATCTTCGCCAGATCCTCGTGCCAGATCGGCTGAAACTCCTGCTCTCCGCTGTCGATCACCGGCACCGCCGGCAGTGCACGCACCATTTTCAGGATGGTCGAGATCACCTCGTCGCCCGGGCCGTAAACGTTGCCCGGGCGGATGATCGTCCAGTCGAGGCCGGAGCTCTCGACCAGCTTTTCGGCGGCGAGCTTGGACTTGTGATAATCCGACTGGCCGATGTCTGCGCCGAGCGACGAGACGAAGATGAAGCGGCGTACTTGTGCGCGTTTCGCTTCGGCGATGAGGTTTGCGGTGCCGTCGATGTTGACCGACTGAAACGTCACTTCGGGCGGGTTTTCCGCGACGATGCCGACGATGTGCAGAATCGCGTCGCACGCGGTTGCGGCATTCGTGAGCGTCGACGGATCAGCCACATTGCCATTGAACGGCTCGACGTTCGGCCACTGTTTGGCGTCCTCCTTCGCATGCCGTGAGAGGAGCCGCACACTGTGCCCGCGCGCAATCAGCTCCGGAATGACGCCTTCCCCAATGACCCCGGTACCACCCGTGACAAGGATTTTCATGACGGCGCATCGGAGCACGCGAAGTGCCACGTACGCGCAAAAACAAGCGGGTCGGATGTGCGGAGTGACGGACAGGAGAAGGCCGACGGGTGGCGCGCACAACGTGTGGAGGTGGAGCGGCGGGCTCTTAGCCCGCCGAGTCGCGAGA
>DASVUA010000389.1:0-4311 GCA_036387295.1 Thermoanaerobaculia bacterium
TTTTGCATGAGCTCTCCGAGCTGGTCACCGGTTGCGGGTCGTCAGTTGTCTGTCACGCTTCGACAGACAACCGACGACTGACAACCGGCGACACAAACGATTAATCGATTTTCGCTTCCACGCGGGCAAAGAGCCCGGGGCGGAGGCGTCCGTCCGCGTTGCTGAATTCGGCTTCGGCGAACATCGTGCGGGTTTTCGGATCGATCACGCCGCCGACGGTCTTGATGGCCCCTTCGAACGTTTCGGAGGGATACGGGTCGACGCGAGCCGTCACGCGGTCGCCGGCCTTGATGCGCCCGAGGTAGCGTTCCGGAACCTGGAACCGAAGGCGGAGCGGCGAGAGCTGCACGACCACGAACGCAACGCCGCCATCGCCGAGGCGCGCGCCGACTTCGGTGCGCTTCTCGGCCACGATGCCGTCCACCGGCGAACGGAGCGTCGAATCGCTGATGTGCTGCCGGAGCAGCGCGACCTGCGCGCTCGCACCGGAAAGGGCGGCGTTCGCCTGCTCGAATGCGGCCTGGGAGCGGTCGAGCGTCGCGCGCGGGATCGAGTCTTTCGCGCTGAGGCCTTTCTTCCGCTCGAGATCGCGCGCGGCTTCGTCGCGCATCGCTTTCGCGCGCGCCACTTCCGCTTCGGCGGCTTGCAGATTGAGGCGGGTGTAATCGCTCTCGAGCAGCAGCACCGGCTGTCCGCGGCGGACGCGCGCGCCTTCGTCGACGTACATCTTCGCGACGCGGCCGGGCGTTTTCGGCGACAGCTCGGAACGGACCGGCGAAACGAATTCGCCCGTCGCGCTGAGCGTGCTCGCATCGGCGGCAGCAGCGGTCGACGCGGTGTCGCTCGCGGCGGCGGTGGCGGTCGCAATCTGCTGCACGTCGGCCGGCAGCGGCGGCGGCGCCTGCGTGGCGGTAGAGGCGGTCGCCGTCGCGGTCGCGGTGTCGGCCTTCGACTCGTCGCCCGAACAGGCGAGATTGCCGAGGGAGAGGGTCAGGAGAGAAAGGAGGATGAGAGAGCGCTTCGTCATTTCGTTACTCCGTTGCTTGCGGCCGGCGACTGCACGCCGACCGATTCCTTGATCGCCCCCGCCGCGTACCAGACGCGGAGCTCGGCGAGATCACGATTGAGAGTTTCTTCGGCCACCGCGCGGCGCGCGTCGGCCAGCGAGGTTTCGGATGCCGCGACGTCGAGCGACGTCGCTTCCTGCGCGCGGTACAGCTCGAACGCCTGCTCGTATTCGGCCTGCGCCGCTTCGAGCTGCTCGTTCGCGAGCTGCAATCCGATCGAGGCGGAATGAACGTCCGCCAGCGCGCGGCGCACGTCTTCACGCGCGATCAGCTTCGCTTCTTCGAGTGCGAGCTCCGCCTGCTTCTCGCGGCTCTTCGCTCCAGCCACGCGCGCGAACACCTCGCCTGCCTGGAAGATCGGCACGTTGAACCGCAGCGCGCCGTACGAATACTGGTCGGTGGGGAACGGCGTCTTCTGCTGCACGAACCCGCCGTCGAACGAAACGGTCGGCAGCCAGAAGCCGCGCTGCTTCTGAATCTCGAGCTCGGCGATCCGGACGTTGTTCTCCGCGATGTCGATGTCGGCGCGCGATTCGGTCGCACGCGCGATCAGCGCCGCTTCCGCCGGCAGCGGCGGCAGCGGACGATCGGGCGGCGCGACTTCGAGATCGCCGTCGAGATCAAGATCGGTGCGCAGCTGCGCTTCCGCATGCTCGCGCTGCTGCTGAGCCGCGGCGAGCAGCCGCTGCGCCGCCTTCATCGCCGTCTGCGCGCGCAGCACGTCGACGCGCGTCACTTCGCCCGCTTCATAGAACGCCTGCGCCTGCGTGTGCCGCCGTTCGGCGAGCGCGATGTTGCGCTGCTCGATCTCCACGCGGCGGTCTGCATTGACGACCGCGAGGTAGCTCGAGGCGACGCGCAGCAGCGTGCCGTCTTCGGCGGCACGGGTGCTTTCGCGCGCGTTCTCGACGCCGATCTTTGCCTGCGAATACGCGCGGAACTCGCGGCGTCCCGCATAGATCGGCTGCGACAGCGTGATGCGATACGCCCAGTCGTTGCGGGGAAGGATCGTGACGCCTTCCTCCCCTTCTCCGCCGAACCGCTGCTCGAGGCTGTTGCGCGTCAGATCGCCGCCGAGCGACACGCGCGGCATGACGGCGGAGAGGAGATAGCTGCGCTGCGCATCGGCGACGCCGATCTCTTCGCGCGCGCTCTCTACGCCCGTGTTCACCTCGAGCGCGCGCCGCAGCGCCTGCTCGAAGGTCAGTTTCGTCTGCGCGCTTGCCGTCAAGGCGCAGAACAACGTCAGGAAAACCAGTGTGCTTCGTTTCAACTTCATCTCCGTTCGCGGACGCCATCGAGGATGAGTCCGGTGATCAGATCGACGTCGGCTTCGTCGTAGGTGGAAGCCTCGTCGGACAGACGGTCGAGAATGATGGCGGTACTGCCTTCAATAATGAAGAGCGCGAGTTTATATGCATCGACGCGGCGGATCTCGCCGCGGTCCATGGCGATCGTGAGCGCGTCGGCCAGCCGCTGCACGCGCGAGCGGTACTGAGGCTGACACTCCTGCTGCTGCCGCCGCTGCCTCGCCACCGGCCCTTCGGGCATGCGCATGGAGAGGTAGAGGCGGAAGAATTCGCGGTTTTCGCTGAAGAATTGCAGGTGCGCGCGCATGATCGCGCGGATCTTCGACTCGAGCGGCATGTCCTGCTCGATGGCCGCGTCGATGGTGGTCATGAGCCGGGTGATGGCGCTCTGGAACGTTTTCTCGACCAGCTCGTCGCGGTCGCGGAAGTAGAGATAGATCGTTCCCTTCGCCACGCCGGCCTCGTCGGCGATCTCCTGCATCGTCGCCGCGGCCATCCCCTTGCGGGCGATGACGCGCATCGTGGCGTCCTGAATGGACGCGATGCGGTACTCCTGCACCACTTCGTCTTTCGTTTTGGAGGTCTGCATTTGGACTCAGCCATTCAGCACGCTGAACGGGCGGTCAGTGAAGCAGAATTTGCGGTCAGTGGCAAGTGGGAGGGGGGTGGTGTTGACGGGAACGTTACTGGCGCGGGAGCGGGTTGTCAGTTGTCAGTTGCCGGTTGTCCGCGGTACGGCGGGATGGTCAGGCCACGCCCACCAGCACAGACAACTAGACAACCGACAACCGACAACCCACAACTGACAACCGGATACCACCAACTCACACCTCACAGCCCCCCACGCCCCCACTCCGCCTAAAATCCCCTCACCTCACCGCATGCTCCAACCAGGTAGTCGTCTCGGTCGGTACGAGATCCGCTCGCTCATTGGCGCGGGTGGGATGGGTGAGGTGTATCTCGCGCATGACGGGCAGTTGCAGCGGCCGGTTGCGCTGAAGGTGCTGGGGGCGGCGGCGCGGCACGACGCGGAGCTGCGCAAGCGGCTCGAGTACGAGGCTCGGGCGGCGTCGGCGCTCAATCATCCGAACATCCTCACCGTGTACGACGTGGGGCAGCTCGAGGACGAGCAGTTCATCGCCACCGAGTATGTCGACGGCGTCACGTTGCGTCAGCGCGCACAGCGGGCGCCGCTCTCGTTGCACGAGGTGATCGACATCGCCGCGCAGATCGCCTCGGCGCTCGCGGCGGCGGAAGAGATCGGGCTCGTGCATCGCGACGTGAAGCCCGACAACATCATGCTGCGCCGCGACGGTTTCGTGAAATTGCTCGATTTCGGGCTCGCGCGCACGACCAGCGCGCCGGCGGCCGATGTGGAGAAGACCGATCCGTACGTCGTCCGCGGCACCGTCTTCTACATGTCGCCCGAACAGTTGCGCGGCCGGCCGCTCGATACGCGCAGCGACATCTGGAGCACGGGCGTGATGCTGTACGAGCTGATCAGCGGGCGGCTGCCGTTCGATGGCCCGAGCTCGGCCGACGTCGCGGCGAACATTCTGCGCAACGAGCCAGCGCTGCTGCTGCGCGCCGACGGACGTGCCGTGCCGCCGCGCGTGGCGGCGATCGTCGAGCGGGCGCTGTCGAAGGAGCGGACGCGCCGTTACGAGAGTGCGCGGCAACTGCTCGAGGATCTCCGCGCGGTGCGCGCCGAGTTGCCGGATGAGACGCCGGCGGGGAGCGGCGCGTCATCGACGATCACCGCGACCGAGCCGATGGCCATCGACGCGGTGCCGCTCACGAATCTCCCGCAGAAACTGACCGGCCTCGTCGGACGCGAGGCCGAACGCGAGGACATTCTGTCGCTGCTGCGGCGCGATGACGCGCGGCTCGTGACGCTCACCGGCCCGGGCGGCACCGGCAAGACGCGCCTCAGT
>DASVUA010000390.1:0-4516 GCA_036387295.1 Thermoanaerobaculia bacterium
GGCGAGGCGAGATCGCGCGCGACGAGCGGCAACGACCATTCGGTTCGATCGCGACTCACCGTCACGCGCACCGGCGTGGTGGGGGCGAGCCGCGGTGTCGCAACCCGCAGAGTCACTGTGCCTTCAGCCGCACAGTCGATCGCTGTTCGATTCGCTTCCAGCACACCAAAGGTATAGGTGCGCGGCGAAGTGCCCGCGAACGTGAACGGCCGGTTCGTGGCGGCCGGTGCGACCGTCGCGCCGCACCTCGCATCGCGGCACTCCTGACCGAAGCAGAGGCGGCCCATCGGCGACTCGTCCGCGCTCGCGAGGAGCGCGTGAAGGGAGGCAAACGCAAGGAGAAGGCAAAGTTTCACGGCTCAGCCCCGGTAAGATCACATGGAAACCAGCAATGGACGCACAGCCGCACGTCCGTGCATCCGGAATGATCGCACGAGCACTTCCAGTCGTCGCGCAGCACACGGATGCATACGTCGCCGGGCCGACGAGCAACGTCGTTCCGCAGATCGCCCGATTTCGGTACCGCACTCGATATCATGCGCGTCGATGTTCGCGCGCTCTCTTCTCTCGATCCTTGATCTGCCGCTTCTGCCCACGCTCAATGCAGTGAAGTGGGCGACGGCGGCGCAGTAACGATGCCGCACTACCTTCTCTCCTGGACCGATCCCGCCGAGCGCCTGTTCGAGGTGACGATTCGATTCACCGCGCCGGCGGACACGCCACAGCTTCTGCTGCCGGCGTGGCGTCCGGGGCGTTACCTGATTCAGAACTATGCGGCGAATGTGCGTGACTGGTCGGCGGACGGTGCGCGGGTCTGGAAGGATGGGCTGCATTCGTGGCGCGTCGATGCGCGGGCGGGGGACGAGGTCACGTTCCGCTATCGCTACTACGCCGGCGTGCTCGATGCCGGGTCGAGCTTTCTCGATGATGAGGAGGCGTACTTCAACGGGTCGAATCTCTTCATGCTCGTGGCGGGATTACGGGCCGAAGAGCATCTGCTCACGATCGCCGCGCCGGCGGAGTCGAACATCGAGACGCAGCTCCGGCGCGACGACGACGGCGCCGCGTTCACGGCGCGCGATTACGACCACCTGATCGACTCGCCGGTCGTCGCGGCGCCGCGCCTGACGCGTCATTCGTTCGTCGAAAGCGGTGCGCGCATTCATCTCGTCTTTCACGGAGACGAAGGGCTCGATACCGAGCAGTTCGTCGAACCCGTTCGCGCGGTGGTGCGCTATCAGTCGGAGTTGTTCGGCGGCCTGCCGTTTCGCGATTATCGGTTTCTCTACCACGTGCGCGACCGGTGGCATGGAGTGGAGCACGAAGACTCGTGCTCGATCCTGCTGCGGCGCAATTCACTCCTCCGCGCCGCGCCGGGCGACGAGGGGTACGACCACATGCTCTCGATCACAGCGCACGAGCTCTTTCACGCGTGGAACGTGAAGCGGATCGTTCCCGCGCGCTTCGCGCCGTACGACTACTGGAACGCCACGCCGACACGCCTGCTGTGGGTGATGGAAGGCCTCACGTCATATTACGGCGAGCTCTCGCTGCTGCGCGCCGGACTCTGGTCCGTCGAGCGCTACCTGCAGCATCTCGAGGATGAGATTCAGTTGCTCGAACGACTTCCGGCGCGGCATCACCTGTCACTCGCTCAGGCGAGCTTCGACGGATGGCTCAGCGATCCGGCGCAGATGCACGATCACACGAACGCGTTCTTCTCGTTCTACAACAAGGGCGAAGTCGTTTCGGCGCTGCTCGATCTCGCCATCGTCCGCGCGACGAACGGCGAGCGTGGCCTCGATGATGTGGTGCTCATTCTCTGGAACGAGTACGGCGCGCGCGGCATCGGGCTGGAAGAAGATGCGATGGAGCGCGCCGTGGCGCAGGTGGCGGACGTGGGCGATTTTTTCGCGCGCTATGTCGACGGAACCGACCCGCTGCCGTACGCGGAATCGTTCGCGGCGGCAGGCGTCGCATTCGCGTCGCGGCCCGGCAATGCGAATCACGCCGCGCTCGGCGCCACGCTGCGCGCGCAGGACGGCTCGCTCGTCGTGAGCAGTGTTCTGCGCGGCGGTGCGGCAATGTCTGCCGGCCTGTTGCCGAACGACGAGCTGCTCGCCCTCGGCGAGACGCGGCTGGCGAGCGAGGCGACGCTCGCTGCCGCATTGCGCGCGATTCCGCTCGGCGAATCGGCCGAGCTGTTGATCTCGCGCGCCGGCGTGCTGCGGCGGCTGTCGCTCGTTGCACAGCCCGATGAGCGGCCGAAGATCTCGCTGCGCATTCGCGAGGAGAGTGAGCTGCGCCGCGCGTGGCTCAGGAGAGAGGAATGACGCAAACCGAAACGCGAGCGGTCGAGTTCACCGAAGACAAGGTGCCGTTCGAAGGGATCGAAGAAACGATCGACGAGCTCGTCGAGCTGTACGGCGGCGCGATGACCGCGACTCGCGAACATGCACGCGATTTCACGCTGCCACTGCGCCGCGGCATGTCGACCGGCGGCTCGGTGGAATGCACAGTATCGTGGGCACCCGACGATGCGCGCGACGCGACGGTGAAGATGACCTGCAATCGCGACGTCGACGCGCCGAAGGCGCAACGAATCTTCCTGCTCGTGGCCGGCGTCGCAGGGGCGCTGATGTTCATGCTCTGGCCGTTCTTCCCGGGCGAGAAGGAGTACGGCACACTCGCCTGGCTCGGCGGCGTCGTCGCAATCGCCGTCTACATCATGACGCTGCGCAAAACGAGCGGCGGCATCGCATACGACTTTCTGCACCGCCTCGCCGCAAGGCAACGCGCCGAGGTCGAGCCGGAAGGGTAGCTGCCGCTTTTCACCGCACCGGCACGACCGCTTCCGATGCGGAGGGAAAGCGGCGACTGGCGTCGCCGCACTCCACACTGAATTTCACGCACTGCAGTGAATTGTGTTTAGTTTGGAGTGCGGCAGCGCCTAGCTGCCGCTTTTTTACCGCGCAGGCAGGGACGCTTCCGATGCGCAGGGAGTGCGGCGACTGGCATCGCCGCACTCCACATGAAAATCCAGTCAGTTCGTTGTCACTCGGCCCGCGACGCCGATCGTGTCGAGGCTGAGGAGGCGGGCGTCGATGAAGAGGTCTTCGACGCGGGTGTTGCCGAGGTGGGCGAGGGGGATGTCGATCTCGAGCTCCGTTGCGCCGTCGTGCAGCATGCGCACCGCCTCGCCCCAGGCGAGGGCGTTGCGTGAACGGTCGGCGATGAAGACGTCGTAGCGGTAGTTGCCGGCGATTGCGACGTCGACCGGAACGGTGACGCGCAGCGCGTCGCCGGCGATGACGGTCGCGATCCGGCCGAGGCGGGCGGCGCCGCGCTCGGACATCAACTCTCCGGAGCCCGTACGGGCGAAACGGGTTCCGTTCTGCGTCGTCCCTTCAGCTTCGAAGCGCACCTGCCACGCGCCGGGCGCGTCGATCGGGAGATTCGCGAACGTCGCGCGGTAGACACCGGGCGTCGTCTCGACGAGCGCGATCGCGTCGAACTTGCGTCCGTTCGGCGCGGCCAGGCGTGCGGTGACGCGAGCGCCCGCCAGCGGCGCGTCGCCGTCGCGCAGCTCCGCGTGCAGCGTCACCGGGTCGCCCGGCTGACGCGACAGCGGCGCCGCCCAGCTCGAGAGCGTGATGCGGCTTTCCGGCTCCGCCACCACGAGCGTCACACCTTCGATCGCGTCCGGCACATCGACGCGCAACTGATACATCGCGGCAGCCGCATCGGCCACATGCACCACTTCGTGTGCACCGCCGGGAAGCCCGAGCTCCGCGGTTTCGGTCGAATCGATTTTGAAGCGGCGAAGGCCGCGCTCCAGCGAGCCGCGGTCACCCGGTTGCAGCACGGCGCCGGTCGGCGTGACGAGCCGCGTCGAAACCGCGGCAGGCCGCGACGGGATGGTCCAGATGATCATGCCGCTGCCGCCGGCTGCCGGGATGTCGATCGCGCTCGCCGCCGCGCGCGGAACGCTGCGGGCGAACATGCGGGAGACGTGCGCCGGCGCGTGCGCGGCCGGCTCTTCGTATTTCTCGCCGGCCGGAAAACGGCCCGTCACGTCGGCGGCCAATGCGACCGGGGCGATTGCGAGGAGCAGAAACAGTGTCTTCTTCATTGCTGGTCTCCTCAGAAATCGGTGGCGAGCGAGTCGCCGATCTTGCGGTAATCGTTGCGGCGGTTGTGATGGTGATTCGCGAGCGTCGTGAACCAAACCACGCCCACCGCCTGCGCGCTGTATTGCGAGACCATGCCGTCGTCCTCGCCCGGCATCCCCGCCACGCCGGAGAGCGTCGCGAGCCCCGTATCCTCGGAGTGCACGAAGTCGTTCCAGAGGCCGGTGCCGGCGATGTTGTAGACCGACTTCGGCAGCGCCGGACGTCCCGACGTTCCTTTGAGGTAATACTGGTTGTAGTACGTCATCGAGGAGGTCGTGCAGTTCTTCGTCGAGTCGTTGTTCTGTCCGACCAGATCGACAAGCCAGCCGGTGAGCCACGATCCC
>DASVUA010000391.1:0-7664 GCA_036387295.1 Thermoanaerobaculia bacterium
ATCCACGGGGAGATCGAGGTCGCAAAGTTCTTCGCGAGAAACGGTCCGAGCGGCTGGTACTCCCACGTCTGGATGTCGCGTGCCGACCAGTCGTTGACCAGGCAGAAACCGAAGACGTGTTCGAGCGCACGGCTCGCCTCGATCGGCTCACCCAGCGCATTGCCGGGGCCGATCACGACGCCGAGCTCCATCTCGTAATCGAGCCGCTTCGAAGGCCCGAACTGCGGCGGCGCGTTCTGATCGTCGCGCGTCTGGCCGTGCGGGCGGCGTACGGGCGTGCCGCTGACGACGATCGACGACGCGCGGCCGTGATAGCCGATGGGAACCCATTTGTAATTCGGCAGCAGCGGATTGTCGGGGCGGAACATCGAGCCGACGTTCGTGGCGTGATGCACGCTCGCGTAAAAGTCGGTGTAGTCGCCGACGCGCATCGGCAGGAGCATTTCCGCTCCTTCCATCGCGACGCTGTACGCCGCCGCTTCGCCGCTGGCGATCAGCTCGCGAATGCGCGTCTTCACCGCCACCGTCCGGCGCGTGGTCATGAACGCGTTCAGCAACGGTTCGAGCAGCGTCGGCTCGTCGATTCGACCTGCACGCGTGGCAGCATGCAGGTCGATGATGCGGTCTTCGAACGCGGTGCAGATGTGCGCATCGCCGTCGCGGCGAAAGACGCCGAACGGCAGGTTTTCGATCGGAAAGTCGGTCATGCCGACCGGAGACTATCGCAACCGGCGGAGGATCTGGCCGATGCGCTCCTGCACGTCTCCCGGCGCGAGCTGCTCGAACGTCGCGGCGATGCTTTCGCGCATCCGCTGCTTCTCCGCCGCATCGGCCGCGCGGTACTTGCTCGACACGACGTACGACACGAGCGAGACCTTGGTGTCGGGCAATGCCGCGAGCTCCGGCAGGTCCCGCAGCAGCCGTTCGACTGGACGCGCTTCGAGATCTTTGACGAACGATTCCATTTCCGTGAACGTGCGCGCGTCGATGCCGCGCAGGACGACCGAGGATGCACTCATGATTGATTCTCCTTGCGTGTTCTGGTGACACCAGGAACACCTTCGATTGAAAAAAGACTGAAGAGCTGTTCCCATCCGGCGACGGTGATCGTGCCGTTCGGCGCGATGCCGAACGATTCGGTGAAACGCTCGCGATCGAACCCGCCGAGCTCGCGGCGCGTCGACGTCGTGTCGCGTCCCGGCGCAAAGTCCTGCACGAAGATGCCGTTCACTCCCTCGGCGTTCTGGCCGAGAAACGCGAGCGATTTGCTGTCGGGCAGCCAGCGCATGCGGCCGAGGATGGCCGACGTGCGGTTGACCGCAACGATCGGAATCGCGAAGCCGACGTCCTTCCCGTCCGCCACACGCACGACGCGAATCGCGCTCTTCGTCGTCCGGCCGTCGGCGATGTAGCCGACGTACTGGCCATCGGGCGATACCTCGGGCATCGCCGTCACGCCGCGCACGAGCTGCGTCGCCTGCGTGCCGTCCTGGCGCACTTTCCAGATGCCGCCTTTCTGCGGATGGAACGAGTTGTAAATGATCCAGCCGTCCTTCGTGGCGGTCGGATTTTCCGCGTCGTTGCCGTCCTGCGAGATCTGCCGCGCCTCGCTGCCATCAGCGTTCGCCATCCAGATCTCGAGGTTCCCGCTGCGGCCCGAGCTCCAGAGGATTTTCGACCCGTCGGGCGTGAACGCCGGATCCCAATCTTCCGCGCCGTCGTCGGTCACGCGGCGCACGACACCGCCTGTCGTCGACAGCCAGAGATCGAGATTGCCGCTGCGATTCGAGGAAAAGAGCACCGCCTTGCCGTCGGGCGAATACACCGGCTGCCTGTCGCTGCTGTTGCCGCGCGTGATCCAGCGATCGCCCGCGGGAGCGAGCTCGCGCAGGTTGTCGCGCGGGCTCCGGACGTCGAGCACCAGCTGTCCGTCGGCGAGCACGTCGAGCACCGCACCGTTGTGCGACGACCAGCCGATCACTTCCGGACGGTCGTCTTCGATGTGGTGGCGGATCACTTTCGCGCTCGACCCGACCACCGCCTCGACCGACTCCGCTCGAACGTAATCGACCGCGCGGCCGCCGTCGCTCCAGACCGCGGACGAGAGCTCGCACGCTTTCGACGGACTGCTCAGCGTCCGGATCGCGCCGCTCGCCACATCGACGATCAGCACGACCTGCATCACGCGGCCGCCGCGCGGTCCGACGAGCGCGAGGCGCTTGCCGTCCGGCGACCAGCGCGGGTGCAACGCGCCGAGATCGGTGCGCGTCAGCTCGCGAGCCTTCGAGCCGTCGGCGTTTGCGAGCAGGATCGCGGTGCGTTGCACCGCCCCGTCCTGCACGGTGCGCGTGACGGCGAGTTGCGACCCGTCCGGCGAAAAGTCGGCGCTGGTCACGTCGTCGATCAGGCGGCGCGGCTCGCCGCCGACCGCCGGAACTCTCCAGAGCACGCCGGCGCGGTTCGGCTCCGCACGCACGTAGATCACGGCGGAGCTGTCGGGCGAGAAGCGAGGGAAATCGTCGCGGCCTTCGGTCAGCGCGACTTCGCTGCCGCCCGCGATCTGCTTGAGCCAGATTCGCTGCACGCCGTCGCGCGCCGACGCGAACGCCAGCACCTTGCCGTCCGGCGACGCGGCGGGCGAATAATCGTGACCCGAGTACGTGAGATAGCGCTCCTGCGTGATGACGCGCGGCTCCGGTGCGCGCATCCAGGCGGTGGCGAGCGATCCCGCCGCGACCGCGACTGCAACCGCGGCCGCGAGCGGCCACCGCTTCCGCACGATCGTCCGCAGTGTCGGCTGCTCGCGGACCGGCGCCTGCACGCCGGCCTCGGTGAAGTGATCGCGCAGATGCTGGAGGTCGCGCGCGAGATCGCGCGTCGAGACGTAACGCTCTTCCGGATCTTTCGAGAGGCAGCGGTCGACGATCCACCGCACCGGCGCCGGAATGTGCGGCGCGACCAGCGAGAGCGCCGGCGGGTCGTCGCGCACCACCATGAACAGCGTCTCGACCGCACTCGCGCCGTCGAACGCACGCTGCCCCGTCAGCAGCTCGTACAGGATGGCGCCGAATGAGAACTGATCGGAGCGATAGTCGGTTTCGCCGGCGCGGGCCTGCTCGGGCGACATGTAGCCGTAGGTGCCGACGAGCATGCCGGGCTCGGAGACGTTCGTGTCATTCAACGCGCCACCGCGCGCGAGGCCAAAGTCGAGGATCTTCACGACGCCGTCGACCGTGACCATGATGTTTTCCGGCTTGAGATCGCGATGCACGAGACCGCGTTTGTGCGCGGCAGCGAGACCATCCGCGATCTGCGCCGCGAACTGCAGCGCTTTCCGGATCGGCAGCGCTTCGCCGCGCGTGAGCTCGCGCAGCGTCTGGCCATCGACGTACTCCATCGCCATGTACGTGCGGCGCGACTCGTCGCGGCCGATCTCGTAGATCGTGACGATGTTCGGGTGGTTCAGCGACGACGCATTCCGCGCCTCGGAGCGCAGGCGTGCGAGATGCTCCGCGTCGCCGGCCAGATGCGCAGGCAGAAGCTTGATCGCGATGTCGCGTCCGAGCTCATCGTCGTGCGCAAGAAAGACTTCACCCATCCCGCCCGCGCCGAGCTGCCGGATCGCTCGGTAAGGGCCGATGCAGTCTGCCGCTGCTGTGGCCATACGTCTTCTCCCTGGTTGTTGCGCGGCGATCGTATGGCGCGATGCCGCTGCGGCTCGTCACAAGCCTTGGGAGAAGTTGTGGCGAAACGGTCAGCGCAGCAGCTGCAGCTCGCGCAAGTCACCGATCGGTTCCTCGAACGAGCAGGAACCGAAGGACGTCGCGAACGTTCTGCGCATCGACACGATCTCTTCGGTGGTCACGCGATGCCCGCGCCACGCTGCGGCGTCGTCGTCGAACGTGAACGCCTGCGCGTCCGTCTCGGCGAGGATTTCGTCCGCGTGCTCGAGCAGCGCGGCCGCGAGGAACACGTTGAGAAAGCCGTGCATCGTGCCGGTCAGCGCGTTCGGCTCGTACGTCAGCGGCTTGACGCAGCGCAGCGGATGATGCAGGCCGGCGGTCGCTTTGAACGCAACGCCTTTGGCTTTGCAGGCGCGCAGAAACTCCGCGACGTTTCCGATCGCCGGAAACGCGTCGGGGGTGATGCCTCCGGTGCGAATCTTCGCGCGCAGGCCGTGCTGCGCGATCGCGTCGAGCAGCGCGATGTCGGCGATCTCGACGTACGAGCCGGGAGCGAACCGCGCGACTTCTTCCGCGGTCGTCGCTTTCACTTCATCGATGCCCAGGACGCTCTTCGGAAACTCGTCCGGCACTTCCGCCGCCCGCGCCTCGGGAACGACGAACTTGCCGAGCGCGAATGCGTACTCCCCTTCCCGGTACGCCGCGTAATTGCGCACCGCGTCCTGCATCGAAAGCGCGGCCGGCGGGAAGAGGCCGGCGTAATCGATCAACCCTTCGAGCAGAGCGCGCAGCGACTTCTTCATGCGGGCTTGAAGTTCTTTTTGAGCCCCGCCCAGCAGCGCCAGTAGTCGCGCTGCAGAAGGGGCGTTTCGAGTGCAAAGCGCGTCGGACGGATGATGTGCCGCGTCTCGAACATGAAGGCGAGCGTGTCGCCGAGGAAGCGCGGCTCGAGCGTCGCGTTCGTCGCGGCTTCGTACGTCACCGAGTCCGGCCCGTGCGCCGACATGCAGTTGTGCAAGCTGCCGGCGCCGGGGACGAAGCCTTCCGCCTTCGCATCGTAGACACCATAAATCAGCCCCATATATTCATTCATGATATTGCGATGAAAATAGGGAGGTCGAAATGTGTCCTGCGCCACCATCCAGCGCGGCGGAAAGATCACGAAATCGCAGTTCGCGGTGCCGGGCGTGTCGGAGGGCGAGGTGAGCACGGTGAAGATCGACGGATCGGGATGGTCGAACGAGACCGTGTTGATGACGTTGAATTTCGCCAGATCGTATTTGTACGGCGCGTAGTTGCCGTGCCACGCAACGACGTCCAGCGGTGAGTGATCGATGCGCGAGGTCCACATCCGGCCGTCGAACTTCACGAGCATCTCGAGCTCGCCGTCGACGTCCTCGAACGCCGCCACCGGCGAGAGGAAGTCGCGCGGATTGGCGAGCCCGTTCGCGCCGATCGGCCCGAGGTCGGGGAGGCGGAAGGGAGGGCCATAGTTCTCGCAGATGTAGCCGCGCGCTTCGCCTGTTTTCAAATCGACGCGGAACTTCGTGCCGCGCGGAATGACCGCGATCTCGCCCGGCTCGATCTCGAGCACGCCGAGCTCAGTGGCCAGCGTCAGCCCGCCGCGTTCCGGCACGATGAGCAGCTCGCCGTCGGCGTCGTAAAAGTAGCGCCCTTCCATCGACGCATTCGCCGCGTAGATGTGGATGCCGATCGACTCGTTGCCGGCGATGGTGGTCAGGCCGTCGATGAAATCGGTGCGCTCTGCCGGAATCGCAATCGGATCCCAGCGCAACTGCGTCGGCGGCGTCGGAACCTCGTTGAACGGGGCGCTGCGCAACAGCCGGCTGTCACGCTCGGCGAACGGCTCGTGCGTGACGCTCGGGCGGATCCGGTACAACCACGACCGCTTCTGCATCGCCCGCGGAACCGTGAACGGCGACCCGCTGAATTGCTCGGCGTACAACCCATGCGCCACCCGCTGCGGCGAGTTCCCCCGCGCCGGAAGCGTGTTCGCGATGGCCTCGGTGGCGAATTCGTTGTTGAAGCCGGATTGGTAGTTCATTGGTGGCGTTAGGCGCTGGGCGCTGGGCGTTGGGCGTTTGGGGTGCATGTTCATCGGGGCAAACCACCCCAAATGCCTAACGCCCAAAGCCCAACGCCTGCCCCAGCTTGCTACAGATTTCCCCTTCTCGCCTGCTCCCTCTCGATCGATTCGAACAGCGCTTTGAAGTTGCCCTTGCCGAAGCCGCGGGCGCCTTTGCGCTGGATGATCTCGAAGAAGACGGTCGGGCGGTCCTGCACCGGTTTTGTGAAGATCTGGAGGAGATAGCCCTCTTCGTCGCGATCGACGAGGATGCCGAGCGGCTTGATCTGATCGAGCGGCTCATCGATGGTGCCGACGCGCGAGGGGAGCTCCTGGTAGTAGCTTTCCGGCACGGTCAGGAACTCGACGCCGTTGTCGCGCAGGCGGCTGACCGTCTCGACGATGTTGCCGCAGAGCAGCGCGACGTGCTGCACGCCGGGGCCGTAGTAGGCCTCGAGGTACTCCTGAATCTGGCTCTTCCGTTTGCCTTCGGCCGGCTCGTTGATCGGGAACTTCACGACCTTGTTGTCGTCGCTCATCACGATCGACATCAGCGCCGAATACTCGGTATTGATGTCTTTGTCGTCGAAGGTGATGTAGCGCGAGAAGCCCATCACCTGGCTGTAGAACTCGCACCACTGCGACATCTTTCCGAGCTCGACGTTGCCGACCATGTGATCGACCGCCGCGATGCCGACCGGCTCACCGGCGACTTCGGCAGCGGTGTAGCCGGGGAGAAACGCCCCTTCGTAATCTTTGTAGCTGATGAAGGAGTGAATCGTGTCGCCATACGTCTTGATGGCCGCGCGTCGCACGGTGCCGTTCGCGTCGGTGAGGTCATGCGGCTCGACCAGTCCTGTCGCGCCGCGCTTCACCGCTTCGTGATAGGCAAAGTCGGCGTCTTCGACCAGCAGCGCAATGTCGCGCACGCCGTCGCCGTGAGTGCGAATGTGCTCGCTCGCGATGTGGCCAGGATCGAACGGCGTCGAGATGACGAACCGCACCTTTCCCTGCGAAAGCACGTACGAGGCGAACTGGCGGTTTCCGGTCTCGAGGCCCGAATACGCGAGCTGCGAAAATCCGAAGGCCTGGCGGTAGTAAAACGCCGCCTGCTTGGCGTTCCCAACCCAGAACTCGACGTGGTGAATGCGCTTGAGCTTCAGCGGATTGCCGCCCGATTCAGCGACTTCGCGAAGGGAGGGGGTAGATTCGGTAACGGTCATCGATTCTCCTCGTGCGGGCGTTGTTTATCACAGGTCGCAACGCGAATATCCCATTCGGCATGCCCGTTACACTAGCCTCACGCATGTTCGACAAACTCCATGAAGAATGCGGTGTGTTCGGCGTCCTCGGGCGGCCGGATGCGGCCAACCTCGTCTACCTCGGCCTCTACGCGCTGCAGCATCGCGGGCAGGAGAGCGCCGGCATCAGCGCCGTGACGGGGGACGGGCGCATCCTCACGGAAAAAGAGATGGGGCATGTCGCCGACGTCTTCACGCACGAGCGCATCGCACGTCTGCCGGGCGACACCGCTGTCGGACACGTCCGTTACTCCACGGCCGGCGGCTCGATGCTCTGCAATGCGCAGCCGATCTACGCGCACACGAGCAAAGGTCCGATCGCGGTTGCGCACAACGGCAACCTCGTCAACGGCGACGCGCTGCGCAAACGACTCGAAGCGGAAGGGGCGATCTTCAACACCACCGCCGATTCCGAAGTGATCGTGCACCTCGTCGCGCGCTCGAAAGCCGCTGATGCCGAGGGGGCGTTTCTCGATGCGCTGTCGCAGCTCGAAGGAGCGTACGCGATGGCGCTGCTCACGCCGGGACGCATCCTCGCCGCGCGCGATCCGTACGGATTCCGTCCGCTCGTGCTCGGCAAGCTCGAGGACTCGT
>DASVUA010000392.1:0-2329 GCA_036387295.1 Thermoanaerobaculia bacterium
ATCACCCGGCCGTCGCGCTCCGACGAACCGGGCGACGTGCAGATCGAAGCGATTCATGGCGAAGGCGATCTCTCCGGCCCCGTTCGCAACTGCGCCGGCCCCTGGCGCGTGCAGGAAGGATGGTGGTCCACCACTCCCGCCGACCGCGATTACTGGGACATCGAGCTCTCCCGCGGCAGCTCTTACCGCGTTTACCGCGAGGAAAGCCAGAAGGAATGGTTCGTCGACGCCGCGTACGGGTGACTGGTGGAGCGGCGGGCTCTTAGCCCGCCGAGTCATCGCAAACACGTCGGCGGGCTAAGAGCCCGCCGCTCCACCAAGTCACCGGACGGCGCGTTGCCGGCGCCGCGGCTGCGGCAGCTCCTGCGCATCGAGCGCCGGATTGCGATCGAAGAAGCCGTGCGGCACGAGCTTGAAGCCGATGCTTTCCGCCGGCATCACCGGGTAATCCTCCGGGCGAGGGATGTGCGTGTGCCCGATCGTGTGCCACACCACGACGTCCGCCCCCTCTTCACCCAGCGATTCGGCCGGGCTGACGAAGGAGAGCAACCCCGCGCCGGCGCGCCCCTGATTCGGGAAATCTCCCGCGGCGTAGAGCTCGTCATCCTGAAACCGTGTGACCCAGAACGCGTGCGTTGCGAACGCGGCGCGCAGAAGCGGGTCGTAATCGGGAGACGAATACGGCACCGTCAGATCGTGGCTTTCGATGGCATACGACGTATGGCCGCCGACCGCATTCGTCATGTTCGCGCTGCTGATCTCCCAGTGACGCGCCTTGTACGGATCGGCGTCGCGGAATCCTTCTTCGGTGAGGACCGTCTCCACCGCGCCGAACGCGTTTTCGAATCCGGGGCGCACGAGATGACGCACGTCCGATTCGCTGACCTCGTTCTCGACGCCGTCGACATCGAGATCGAGCCGGAAGCTGAAGAAATGCTGGTGATTCGGCGCCGAAACGCGCGCGCCGTTCTCATCGACGGCCACCGTCGGCGCGGTCTCTTCCTCTTCGTCCAGCGCGCCGCGGTTCAGCGTGGCGCCGGTGAGCACGACCTTCACTTCGATCGTGCCGTCCTGCCGGAAGATCCAGTCGAAGCCATAGATGTAGTTGCCGATCCAGGCGTTCCACGTCACGACGAGATCGCGCCGTCCGCGCGTATCGCGTTCCGCGTTGGAGGGATCGGTGCGCGTCCAGAGCAGACCGTAGTCGCGCTCATACATGCCGACGGTGCCGACTGAATCGTACGTCCCGGTCGGATTGTCCTCGGCCGGGCCGGTGTCAGAGCCGAAGACGGTATTGAACAGATACGCGTGCTCCGGCACGTCGCGATACGGCTCGAGCGTCTGCGCGTACGTGCCGAGGTTGTACTCGCCGACGTCGAAGGCCGAGCGCCACGACCAGTTCACATCCGCGACCCCGTACGGAACATAGATCTCCGAGAGCGACAGGCGGTAGGCGATCGGACGGAGGCGGCCTCCGTCGTCGTAGCGCACGTCGTACAACACCAGCCCTTCACGCGGATGGAGGACGACGTAAAACTGCCACTTCTGCCAGCGCACCAGACGTCCGTCGACCTGGAAGCCGCCGCCGTTCGGCTGTACGACGCGCATCGGCTGGAGCCCGGTGCGGCGCACCGGCGCGTTGCCGCTCTCGCGCGAGACGTCGCGGGCGATCGTGTCGGTCATGTGGACGACGCGGCGCTGATTCATGTCGATCGTCACGACCACGCCTTCGATCGGACGGACGTACGGATTCTGTGGATTGTCCGGGTCGTAATCATCGAGCGGCGCACCGCGCAGGAACGCCAGTGCGCGCAGCAGGCGCGTGTTCGAGCCGTGCGGAAGAGTGGCCACGACCGAGTGCGGCAGTTCGAGATCGCCCGGCGCCCAGACGTCGACGTAAACGTCGGCCGGATCGACGCCCCGCGCGCGCATCGCCGCCATCCACGGCTCGTACGCATGCACGAGCTCATCGGCAATCACGTACTCCTCGGTGGTGACGGCGGCCTGCGTTCCGGCCGGCGCGAGCTCCACGTGCGACACCCGTTCGCCGCGCAGGTCGACCGTCACGATCCAGAGGCGGTTCGAAGGGGCGTGCAGCACGTGCACGGTCGCCTCGCGCGGAAAATCAGACGAGCCGCTCCACGCGCGCACCAGCGACTTCGCCGGTTCGTGCAAGGCAATGTACGGGAACCGTAGCGCGTCCGGCGGAAGCGCATTCGCGGCCGCAAGATGTGCGCGCGCGAGCTCGTACGACACACGATGCTCCTCGGCAGAAAGCGGCTCGAGCGGATGCACCGCGACATCCGCATTCACGATGCGAGCGGGAACG
>DASVUA010000393.1:0-5474 GCA_036387295.1 Thermoanaerobaculia bacterium
TGTTCGGGAGCGCGGCTGACGGCGTACGGCACGACGACCAGACGTCCGCCGTAAAGCAGCGCGCCCCAGATTTCCCACACCGAAAAGTCGAACGCGGCGGAGTGGAAGAGCGTCCAGACGTCGCGATCGCCGAACGCATACAGACTCTCTGTCTGCCGCATGAGGCGCGAGACGTTGGCGTGCGTGACGACGCACCCTTTCGGACGGCCGGTGGAGCCGGAGGTGTAGATGACGTACGCCGCGTTTTCCGGATGCAGCACGACCGGCGGCGCGTCGACGCGCTCGCGCGCGATTCCCTCGGCATCGCGATCGAGGAACAGTCGTGGAACATCGGTGTCGAGCTCGAGGCCGGACGTCGTGACGAGCAGCGCGAGGCCGCTGTCTTCGATCGTGAAGCGCAGCCGTTCGGCCGGATACGACGGATCGAGCGGCACGTACGCGCCGCCCGCTTTGAGGATGCCGAGGATCGCGATGACGAGATCCGCCGAGCGCTCGACGCAGAGACCGACCAGCGTTTCGGCGCGCACTCCGCGCGCGCGCAAATGGTGCGCGAGCTGATTCGCGCGCGCGTCGAGCTCGGCGTACGTCAGCGTCCTCCCGTCGTACGTGAGCGCGCCCGCCTCGGGGTGCGACGCGGCGACGCCCGAGAACCAGTCGCCCAGGCATTCGTGCTGCGCGTCGTCGGCAACCGCGCCGCTGCGCGCGAGCAGCGACAGGCGTTCGTCGCGCGTGACGAGGCTCCACTGATCGACGGTGCGCACTTCGTCGGCGGCGGCGCTGAGCAACAACGTGCGCAGACTGCCGAGCAACTGGTGGATCGTCGCGGCGTCGAAGCGTTGCGGGTCGTACAGCGCGCGCATGCGCAGCTCGTCGGCCGGAACGACGGAAAGCGTGAGCGGGTAGTGCGTCCGTTCGGCGAGCCGCACGTCGTGAATCTCGAGCGCGCCGAATCGCTGCTCGATGGTGCGGTCGACCGGATAGTTGTCGAACGCGAGCAGCGTTTCGAACAGCGGCTCGCCTGCCGGCAGATCGCTCCAGCGCTGCACGTCGACGAGGCGGCTGTATTCGAAGTCGCGCAGCTCGCTCTGCTGCGCCTGCACGTTCTGCAGCCATTCGACGAGCGGTGTGCCGCGGCCGTCGCCGATCCGCATCGGCAGCGTGTTGATGAAGAGTCCGATCATCTCGTCCGAACCGGAGAGCGAGGCGGGACGGCCGGAGACGGTGACGCCGAACACCGCGTCGCTCGTGCCGCTGCAGGTCTGAAGGAGCCGCGCCCACGCGCCGGCCACGAGCGTGCCGAGGGTGACGTGGCGGCGCCGCGTCCCCGATTGCAGGCGGCGCGTTTCGACCGCGGTGAGATAGAGATCGACTTCGCCCGAATCGGCCGGCGCACCGGCGGCGCGCTCGACGAGCTGCAACCGCGTGGTGCCGGTGTAGCCGGCCAGCGTGCGCGTCCAGTATCTCTGTGCGGCGCCGGCATCCTGCCTGGCCAGCCATTCGATGTAGTCGCGATACGGCCGGACGCGGCGACGCGGCGCGGCGCTGCCGTGCACGATCGCTTCGTAGCATTCCAGCACTTCGCGCACCACGAGGTTGAGGCACCAGCCGTCGAGAAGGATGTGGTGGTGCGTCCAGACGAACTGCCACCGTTCGTCTTCCATCCGGATGAGCGCGACGCGGAAGAGCGGCGCGCGATCGAGCGGCAATGGGCTGCGGCGGTCGGCGGCGAGATACGCGTCCAGCCGCGCGTTCTGATCCGCCTCGCCGCGCCAGTCGTGCACGTCGACGTGAAACGCGACGTCGCGCAGCACGCGCTGCAGCGGCTCGTCGAGCTCTTCCCACACGAACGAGGTGCGGAAGACGTCGTGCCGCCGGATGACTTCCTGCCACGCGCGTTCGAATGCGTGAGGGTCGAGCACACCGCGCAGCTCGCCCTGCAGTTGCTCGACGTAGAGATCGGCCTCGGATGATTCGAGGCTGTGGAACAACAGCCCCTGCTGCATCGGCGTGAGCGGATAAATGTCCTGAACCTCGCCTGTCGCTTCAGCGCCGGAGCCGAGCAGGCGGAGGCAATGTTCGATGGTGCGGCGCAACGCGGCGATGAAGTGTGCGGCGAGGCGTTCGATCGTGGCGCGCTGATGCAGGTCGGTCGAGTAGTGCCAGCCGGCGCGGAACTGGCCGCCCTGCACGGAGGCGACGACGTCGAGCAGGTGCACGCGGCGTTCGTCGCGATGCTGCCCCTCCCCCGTCGGCCCTTCGGCGAGGCGAAAGAGATCGCCTTCCGCTTCGGCCTGATCGAATTGCCCGAGGTAGTTGAACGAGACCTCGGGGTGAGGGAGCCTGGAGAGGCGCGCGTCGTTTGCGAGATGGCGCGCGATGCCGAAGCCGACGCCGTTGCGCGGAATCGCGCGCAGCTGTTCTTTCGTCACACGCAACAGCGCGCCCGGCTCGTCGGTCGCGGCATCGAGGCGCACCGGAAAGAGGCTGGTGAACCAGCCGACGGTGCGCGAGAGATCGACGTCGTCGAGCAGCGTTTCACGCCCGTGCCCTTCGAGATTCACCCATACCGCATCGCGTCCGCTCCAGCTGCGCATCGCGCTCGCGAACGCGGCGAGCAGCACGTCGTTGACCTGCGTGCGATAGACGGCCGGAACGCGCCGCAACAGCGCGTCGGTCTCGTCGCGCTCGAGACGCAGTTCGATGATCTCCGTGGTGCCGGCGCGATTGTTTTCCGCGGTGCGCGGCGCATCGACCGCCAGCGGTGCGAAGTCGGTCACGTCGAGCGCGAGCCAGTAGTCGACGTCGACTTCGTTCGTGCGGGCGAACGCTTCGAGGCGTTGCGCCCACTCGCCGAACGGCATCGCCGGCTCGAGCTGCTCGCCGCGGCAGAGGCGCGTCAGGTCTTCGAGCAGGATGCGCCACGAAACGCCGTCGACGATGAGGTGATGCAGCACGACGAGGAGGAGGCTCTTCCCTTCGCCGTGGAAATGAACCGCGCGTGCGAGCGGGCCGCGCGCGAGATCGAGCGAGGCGTTCGCGCGATTCGCATGCTCCGCGAGATCGGCCGGCATAGCGACCGATTCGAACGCGATCTCACCCCGGTCCGCGTAGTGTTGTTGCGCGTCGGCGAAACGGGTGCGAAACGCATCGTGATGACGCGCCAGCGCGGCGATCGCGTTCGCGAGCACCTCGCCGCTCACTTCCGGCGAGACCTCCACCAGCACGGCCTGATTCCAATGATCGCGGTGGGAGAGCGGCTGCTCGAAAAACCAGCGCTGGATCGGTGTGAGCGGGTACGGCGTCAGTTCGGCCGCCGATGCCGCCGCAACGGTTTTCTTCTTCGCCACGCGCGCGAGCGCGGCGACGGTCGGATGCTCGAAGACGTCGCGCGGCGTGATCTGCAGCCCTGCCTGCGCGGCGTTCGAGACGACCTGGAGGCTGAGGATCGAATCGCCACCGAGCTCGAAAAAGTTGTCGGCTGTGCCGACGCGCGAGACGCCGAGGACTTTGGTCCAGACGTTCGCCAGCGCGGCTTCGACGTCGCTCGTGGCGGCGACGAACGCTTCGCGCACGACGTGTTGTTCGAGATCGGGATCGGGCAACGCATCGCGATCGAGCTTGCCCGTGGGCGTGAGCGGAAAGGCGTCGACCAGCACGTACGCCGCCGGCACCATGTGCTCCGGCAACCATTCCTCGCAAACGTCGCGCAGCTCGCGCGTGCTGGTCTCGCCGTCTGCGATGCCGTACGCGACGAGCCGTCCGTCGCGCACGACCACGGCCGCATCGCGCAGGCCGCCGCGCTCCCGCAGCACGTGCGCGATCTCGCCCGGCTCGATGCGATAGCCGCGCAGCTTGAGCTGTTCGTCGACGCGGCCGAGAAACTCGAGCGTGCCGTCAGGCAACGTGCGCACGAGATCGCCGCTCTTGTACATCCGTGCATTGGGCTCGCTCGAAAACGGATCGCGCACGAAACGCTCGGCGGTCAGTTCAGGACGCGCCGCGTAGCCGCGCGCCACGCCGGCGCCGCCGATGTGCAGCTCGCCCGCAACGCCAATCGGCACCGGCGCACCGCTCCGATCGAGCACGTACGTGCGCGCGTTCGCGATCGGTTTTCCGATCGTGAGCCGGCCGCCGTCGTACAGGCCGTACGTCGTGCAGACCGTCGCCTCGGTGGGCCCGTAGCAGTTGAACAGCTGCCGCCCCTTCGACCACGTCTGCAGCAACGCGTCAGGGCACCGCTCGCCGCCCACGATGAGGCAACGCAGCTCCGGCAATTCGATCGGCGGCACGAGCGCGAGGACGGAAGGAACGATGCTGAGGTGCGTGATGCCGCGGTCGCGCAGCAGTTCGGCGAAGGCGGGGCCGGGCAGCAGCTCATCGCGCCGCGCGAGCTGCAGTGTCGCGCCGAAGCAGAGCGCCATCACGAGCTCGGAGACCGAGACGTCGAAGCTGAGCGATGCGAACTGCAGCACGCGGCTCTGCGCGTCGATGGAAAACGCCTCGCCGAGTGCGTGTGCGAGATTCGTCACTCCGCGATGCTCCACCAGCGTCCCTTTCGGCAAGCCGGTGGAGCCGGAGGTGTAGAGGACGTACGCGAGCTGCTCCGGTGTCACGGGGACATTCGGCCGCTCGCCCGATTCGTTCGCCAGCTCCGCGAGATCGCGTTCGGTGAGGATCAGTTGCGCCGCCGAATCCGACACCATGTGCGCGAGGCGGCGCTCGGGATACGACGGATCGAGCGGCAGGTATGCGGCGCCCGCCTTCCAGACGCCGAGGACGGCCACGATGAGCTCGAAGGAACGGTCGAGCCGGATGCCGATCAGCACTTCCGGCCCGGCGCCGCGGCGCAGCAGCGCATGCGCGAGCTGATTCGCGCGGCGATCGAGCTCGCGGTAAGTCATGCGCTCGCCGTCGAAGGCGAGGGCGATCGCATCGGGCGTCCGATCGGCCTGCGCTTCGAACAAGTGATGCGCGCAGCGGGGATCGACATGCAGCGGTGGCGATTGCACCAGCGCGGCACGTTCGTCGGCGTCGAGGAGACTCCAGCGGTTCGCGCTCGTCACCTCGTCCGCGGCCGCGGCATCGAGGAGTGTGCGCAATTGCGCGAGCGCACGCTGCATGGTGACGCGATCGAAACGGGCGCCGTCGTAATAGAGCCGCAGCGCGAGCCGCTCGCCCGGAATCGCGGCGAGTGCGAGTCCATAGTGGCCGCGCTCGACGAACGTGACGGCGCCGAACTCGAGTCCTGAACCGTTCGCGCTCAGCGACGCGTCGACCGGATAGTTTTCGAAGACGAGCAGCGTTTCGAAGAGGCTCTCGCCGGCGGGCAGAGCGCTCCAGCGCTGGATGTCGACGAGGCGGCTGAACTCGAATTCGCGCAGCGTTCCGGCCTCTTTCTGCAGGCCGCGCAGCCACGTGTCGAACGGTGTCGAGTCATCGATCGCGACGCGCAACGGCAGCGTGTTGATGAACGG
>DASVUA010000394.1:0-1865 GCA_036387295.1 Thermoanaerobaculia bacterium
TCTGAATCGTGCCGCCCGTTCCAGCGCTGCCGGTGCCGGTGACCGTGAGACCTGCCGTGGACGAGCCGGTGCTCTTGAGGAAGATGCCGTTGGCTGCACCGTTCGCAGAGACCGTGCGGAACGTGAGGCCGCTCGTACCGAAGTTCACGGTGTCGACCATGAGCGGCGTGCCGGTGGTGGTGGTCAACTTGTTGATCACTGCCGTTGCGCCGCCGCACGGATTGAGCGCGCAGACGTTGATCGTGCCGCCGCCGCTGGCGCGGAACGCGTGGTTTGCACCGGTGTTGAGCAGCAGGCCGCCGGAGAAGGTGATCGTGCCGCTGTTCGAGGCGAGATGCACCGAGCCTTCGGTCGCGACGCCGCCGTCGGCGTCGTCCCCGTCAGTGATGGCGCCGGTGAACGTGTGCGTGCCGCTGTTGCTGGCGATGCGGACGAGCTGCCCGACGTCGTCGGTGATCGTGCCCGGCCAGGCGGTCGAGACCGAGCCGCCGCTGACGTTGAAGTCGGTGTTGGCGGCGTTGGTGATCGCGCTGCCGGTGCCCGCGGAAACGGTCCCGGTGACGGTGTTGAGGTTGATGCCGGTCGTGGTGCTGTTGGTGCTCGTGACCTGCAACAGCTGGAGCGTTGACGCCGCGACGCTGTTGAGGTCGATCGCCGGGCCGCCGGTGGAGCCGATCGCGCTGCTCAGCGGGGTGGCCGACAGCGTGAAGCCGCCGCCCGTGCCGGTGGCGCCGAGGCCGGTGCCGTTGCTGTTGAAGATGTTCAACTGCGTGAACGCGAGCACGCCCTGCACGTTCGAGAGGACGATGCCCGACGCGCCGACCGGATTGACGGAGCTGCCGACGACGGTGGTGCCGCCCGAGACGGACTGGAACCCACCCACGCCGGTATTCGCGTCGAACGTTGCGGTGTTGACCACGATGCCGCTGCCGGCCGTGTTGCCGGAGATCGTGTTGCCGTCGATGGCCGTGACGACCACCGTGCCCGCCGTACGGGCGATGTCGATGGCGTTGCCGGTCGAGGTGACGGTGTTGTCGTGCACCGACACCACGAACGACCCCGAGCCGCCGCCATCCAGATCAATCCCCTCGGTGCCCGCGGCGCGGATGATGTTGGTGGCGATCTCGATACTGCCGCTGTTCGCACCGCTGGTGCTCGCGAAGATCGCGTCGGTGGAACCGCCGATGTTGAGACCCTTGATCTGAACGTTGCTGAGGTTCGTCGCCGTGACACCGGCGCCGCCCGCGTTGCCGATCTGCGGCTGCGAGCCGGCAGCGATGAGCGTCGTGGAGCCGTTGACCACCAGCGCCACAGCCTGGCCGTAGAGTTTCTGACCGTTCTTCAGCACGATGCCGCTGTTCTGGCCTGCCGTCGTGCCGTCGCCGCTGTGCACGTAGATGATCTCGTTGACGTCCGACGCCGCCGAAGCAGCGGCCAGCGTGTTGAACGGGTATGAAGAAGTACCGTCCTTCGTCGCCGAACCGTCCGCGGTGGCGTCGTTGTTCTTGACGTACCAGACCACGTCGGTGCCGCTCATCGTGAAGTTGATCGTGCCGTTGACGGTATTCGTGCCGTCGGTGAGTTGGTACGTGACGGAGTCCGCGCCGGTGTGGCCGGCCGGCGGCGTGTAGACCATCTTTCCGTCGCTGTCGAGGCTGTAGGTACCGCCCTGTGCCGAGGTGCCGGAAGCCACCGCGACGATGCTGATGGTGCCGAACCCGGAAGCGATGGAGTCGGGATCGCTGTCGTTTGCGATCGGGTTAGACGCCGCCGTCGTGGACGCGAGCGCCGCGGAGTTGCCGGCGTGGCTGGCGATGCGGAGCTCGGTGTTGCCGATGTAGTTGTAGGCGTCGCTGGCGGCGGTC
>DASVUA010000395.1:0-1530 GCA_036387295.1 Thermoanaerobaculia bacterium
ACGCGGTTGATCATCGCGTTCGTCACGACGGTCGCGATGATCTCGCGGCGCAGACGGTGACGCTCGATCGCCGGGCGGAAGCGGCCGCGCAGCTCGTCGGGGAAGTAGAGCACCAGATCGTTCGCGAGCTGCGGGTCGTCCGGCAGATCGGTCTTCACGAGATCTTCGAAGAGCACCATCTTCGCGTACGCGAGCAGCACCGCGATCTCGGGACGCGTGAGGCCGAGGCCGCGCGTGTGACGCTCGGCGATCGTCTCGTCGTCGGGCAGTCCTTCGATCGCACGATCGAGCTTGCCGATCTTCTCGAGGCCGCGCATGAAGCGCGCCTGCGTGTCGAGCATTTCTTCGCCGAGATTGTTGGTGATCGAGATGGCTTGCGTCTGTTCGTAGTTGTCGCGCAGCACGAGGCCGGCGACGTCGTCGGTCATCTCGGCGAGGATGCGGTTGCGCTCCTCGATGCCCGACAGCTCGCCGCGCGTGATGGCGTCGTTGAGCGCGATCTTGATGTTGACCTCATGGTCGGAGGTATCGACGCCGGCGGAGTTGTCGATGGCGTCGGTGTTGATGTGACCGCCGGTCATCGCGTATTCGATGCGGCCGCGCTGGGTGAAGCCGAGGTTCGCGCCTTCACCGACAACGCGCACGCGCAGCTCGTTGCCATCGATGCGAATCGCATCGTTCGCACGATCGCGCGCCGAGGCGTGATCTTCCGACGACGCCTTGACGTAGGTGCCGATGCCGCCAAGCCACAACAGATCGGCGCGTGCGAGCAGAATCGCGCGCATCAGCTCCGTCGGCGTGACGACTTTCTTCGGCAGCTCGAACAGCGCCTGCACTTCGTCCGAAACGACGAGCGTTTTCGCGCTGCGCTCGAAGACCGCGCCGCCCGGCGACAAGAGGTTCTCGTCGTAGCCGTTCCAGTTGAGGCGGTTGTCGAACATGCGGCGGCGCTCCTCGAAGCTGCGCGCCGGATCGGGATTCGGGTCGACGAAGATGTGCGAGTGATTGAACGCGGCGAGCAGCTTGGTGTGTGGCGAAAGCAGCAGCGCGTTGCCGAACACGTCGCCCGACATGTCGCCGACGCCGACGCAAGTGAAGTCTTCGCTTTGAGTGTCGATGCCGAGCTCGCGGAAGTGGCGCTTGACCGCTTCCCATCCACCGCGTGCGGTGATGCCCATGCCTTTGTGGTCGTAACCGGCTGAGCCGCCCGAGGCGAACGCGTCACCGAGCCAGAAGCCGTACTCGGCGGAGATGGAGTTCGCGAGATCGGAGAACGTCGCCGTCCCCTTGTCGGCGGCGACGACGAGATAGGGATCGTCGCCGTCGCGGCGGATGACGTCGCGCGGCGGGATCACTTCGTCGCCGCGGAGGTTGTCGGTGATGTCGAGCATGCCGCGCAGGAGCGTCTTGTACGACTCGATGCCTTCCTGCTGGAACGTGGCGCGCTCGGTGGACGGGTTCTTCACGACGAAACCGCCCTTGGAGCCCATCGGCACGATCACGACGTTCTTGACCATCTGGGCCTTCATC
>DASVUA010000396.1:0-6062 GCA_036387295.1 Thermoanaerobaculia bacterium
CTGCGGATGATCGTGTCGACCGCGACCGCCGTCGTCTGCTCGTCCGTCATGCCGAGCTTGAGCATGTGCGCCCAGCCGGAGATCGCCGTCAGCGGCGTGCGCAGCTCGTGGGAGAGCGTCGCCAGGAATTCGTCTTTCGCCCGGTTCGCCGCCTCGGCGGCCTCGAACAGACGCGCGTTGTCGAGCGCCATCGCCGCGCGCCGCGCAAGCTCTTCGATGAGCGGCAGGTCGTCTTCCGAATAGCGGCGCCCCGAGTCGTTGTAGATCAGCGAGACCGCACCGAGAATGCGTCCGCGCGCGCGCATCGGCGCGGTCACGGCGGAGCGGATGTGCAACGCGTTCGCGAGCGCCACCGCCTCCGGATCGTCGCTCAGCGCGCGCACCATCTCCTCGGTCACTTCGGGAGTGAGCTCTGTCCGTCCCGATTTCAGCACGCGCACCACCGGATGTGTTTCCGGGTGAAGGCGCGTGAGCCGGTCGAACGCGCGAATCAGCTCCACGCGCGTCGGATCGACATGCTCGACCACGATCCGCTCGTACGTTTCGTCGGCGCCGATGTCGATGGCGCAGGAGTCGGCGATCGCCGGCACGCAGAGGCGCGCGAGATTGCGCATCGTCTGTGTGTAGCCGAGGGAGGAAGAGAGGACGTCGCTCGCCTGATTGATGAACGCGTTCGTCTCGCCATGCTGCTTTCGCTCGTGAATGTCGGCGATGATGCCGACCCATTCGTAATTCACGCGGTCGATCTGCAGCGGGACGGCGCGAATCGCGAACCACCGATAGCGTCCACTCGCGACACGGACGCGAATCTCGTCTTCGTAAAACGTTTTGCCCGCGATCGCGGTGTTCCAGCGCTGCCACGTCCGCGCGGCATCGTCAGGATGCACGGCCCTCATCCCGCCGCCGTTCTCGAGCTCCTCGCGCGTTTGGCCGGTGATTGCGGTCCAGGCATCCGACCACTCGATGCGTCCGCTCGCGCTCGCGGTCCAGACGGCCTGCGGCAACGGGGTCGCTTCGATGAGCGTGCGATACCGCTGCTCGCTCAGCCGCGCGCGGCGCTCCGCGGAGCGGCCCCGCGCCGCGATGACGCTCACGCCGCCTGCGAACGTCACGAACATCGCGATGCGCAGAACGTCGGTGGCGCCATGCACGGCGAACGAGCCGATCGGCGCGAAGACGAGAAACATCGCCCCGAGCACTGAAAGCGCGATGGCGACGAGAGCCGGCCCCAGCCCTGCGACGACGGCGGTGAAAAGCACCGCGCACCACAGGAAGAAGAGCCGCATCGGCGCGAGCAGCTCCGGCAGCGCCGCTGTCGCGATGAGCGCCGCCGCCGTCGCGAGGAGCGCGGTGGAGTAGCGCGCGGTACGCATCAAGCTCGCCGGCGGACCGCCGCCACCACGATCCGCACGACGCGCGCCGGCGCCGCAGAATCGTCCTTCACGCCGAGCCGCGCGATCGCTTTCATCAGAGCTTCTTGTAGTCCGGCCCGCCGCCGCCCTCCGGCGGCACCCACGTGATCACCTGATAGGGATCCATGATGTCGCACGTCTTGCAGTGGAAGCAGTTCGTGAAATTGAGGAACGGCACTTTGCCGCGGCCGTCCGCCGTTTCCTTCGGCTCGTACACCTGCGCGGGACAGAAGTGGAAGCAGGGATTCCCGAACTCTTCAGTGCAACGCGTGACGCACACCTCGGTGTCGAGGATCAGCAGATGCGCCGGCTGGTTTTCTTCGTGGATGACGCCGCCGTTGTAGACGTTCGTCACTTTGTCGAACGTGTACTGATTGTCGTACTTCACCTTCGCAGGCGGATGCGGATCGTCGGCGCCGAAATAGCGCTTGATGCGCTCCATCCGCGCGTAGCCTTCATGTCCGTCGAGCCGGTTCGCCACTCCGAAACCGCGGCCGCCGGTGACCATGCTGAGCCCCGCGTTCGCCATGCCGGCCAGCACGCCGTGATTGAAGGCCTGATGGAAGTTGCGCTGTTTCCACAGCTCTTCTTTCGCCCACGACGCTTCGAACGCGGCGTCGAACTGCGAAAGCTGTGTGGCCGAGTAGTCTTCGCCGAGGAGCGCCTGGAACGCGGTTTCGGCAGCGAGGATGCCCGACTTGATGGCGAGATGAATTCCTTTGAGACGCGCGCCATTGAGAAAGCCGCCCGAATCGCCGAGGATCATGAAGCCTTCGCCGTACAGCTTCGGCATCGAGAAATAACCGCCCTCGGGGATCGCTTTCGCGCCCGCCGCGATCATCTTTCCGCCCTGCAGGATTTCGCGCACCGCGGGATGCAGCTTGAGGCGCTGTAATTCATTGTGCGGATCGAGCGTCGGGTTCTTGTAATCGAGTCCGACCACGAGTCCGATGTCGACGATGCGATCCTTCATCCCATACATGAAAGCGCCGCCGAACGTGTCCATGTCCAGCGGATGACCGAGCGTGTGAATCACCGTGCCGGGAGCAAAACGATCGTCCGGCAGTTGCCAGAGCTCTTTCACCCCGACCGAATACACCTGCGGATTTTTCCCGGCGTAGAGATCGAAAAGGCCCGAGAGTTGTTTCGCCAGCGTGCCGCGCGGACCTTCCGCGAGGATGATCATCTTCGCGCGAATGTCGACGCCCGGCTCGTAGTTCGGCTTCGGCTGCCCGTTCTTGTCGATCCCCTTGTCGCCTGTGCGGACGCCGACCACACGCCCCTCTTCGACCAGCACACGCGTGGCCGCGAATTCAGGGAAAAGATCGACTCCCATGTCGCCGACGATCGGCGCGAGCCAGCGCACCACCTCGCCGAGCGACACCACGTAGTTGCCGTGGTTGTTCATCGGCGGCGGCGTCAGCGGCGATACGATTTTTTTGCTCTCGGTGAGATACCAGAACGCATCGGACGTCACCGGCGACTCGACAGGGCAACCGCGGTCGAGCCAGTCGGGCATGAGCTCGGCGATCGCGCGGGGATCCATGACCGCTCCGGAGATGCCGTGCGAGCCGATCTCCTTCCCCTTCTCGAGGACGGCGATCGAAATGCCTTCCAGCTTCTTTTGCGCATCCGATTCGTTGTGGACGCGAATCAGCTCTGCCAGTTTGTAGGCGGTTGCGAGTCCAGCGGGACCCGCGCCGACGATGACCACGTCGACGTCGAGAGTCTCGCGCTCGATTCCGGGAAGTTCGGCCATGCAGTTAACGCTCCTCAGGGTGGCGCACGCGGCGCCGGACGGATTCTATGTCACGCGGACGACACGCCGTCACGCGCGCGCGTCATGAGGCGATCGACGAGCGGAGGCGGCAGGAGATGATCGACGACGTCGTCGAGCTTCGAGCAGAGCGACGCCGGCAATGTCTTCTGCGACCGGTGCCACTGCTCCCAAAGCCGCACATAGTGCATGCGCAGCGATCGCCGCAGCGGACGCTTCTGCCGCACGCGGCCGAGGCTGAGCAGATTGGCGGCCATCGCTTCCCACGTCAGCCATCCGTGCGAACGGTACTGATCGCTGATCGAGCCGGGACGGACGCGATAGAGCGCGCCGACCGCGCCGCGATGCGCGACCAGCCGTTCCGATTCGAGCACGCGCCACATCATCTCGGTGTCCGACGCGCAGCCGAAGCGCTCGTCCCACCCGCCGCTCGCCACCAGAAAATCGCGCCGCACCATGAACGCGGAGCTCGACCAGAGCTGATATCCGCTGCCTGCGATGTCGTACCACCTCGCGCCCGGCTGCACCGTGTCGCCATACGGGTCGATGCCGCTGCGCTGCATCGCGTCGTCGCCCTGAATGCCGTCATAGGGCTCGAGCTCCGCGTTGCACTGCAGGCTGCGGATACCGGCGGCGACGACGCCGTCGTCGAACGAGTGCGCGAGCGCCTCCAGCGCCGCCGGCTTCAATGCGTCGTCGGCATCGAGTTTCAGTACGAGCTCGCCCGTCGCCAGCGCAAGACAGCGATTCCAGTTCGCCGTCATGCCGAGGTTGCGCGCATTTGCGTCGACGCGAATGCGTGAGGAGGCAAAGCCGCGCAGGATGTCGAGCGTCCCGTCGGTCGACGCGTCGTCCACCGCGACGATTTCCCAATCGCCGAACGTCTGACGCTGGACCGATTCGATCGCAGCCGTGACCCACGGCGCGGCGTTGTACGCGGGGATGAGGACAGAAACACGGGCGGCCATTCGGGCAGATGTTATCCTTCGGCCGGGTCCGATGTCCGAGCTCTACGCGCCGCTCGTCCTTCTCTTTGTCTGCAGCGCCTTCACGTCGTACGTCGCGACGTCGATCGTGCGAAAAGGTGCGCAGCACATCGGCCTCGTCGATGTGCCTGGAGACCGGAAGATCCACCCGGTCGCGACCCCGCGCCTCGGCGGCATCGCCATCATCTTCGGTTTCGGCTTTCCCCTGCTGCTACTCGCCGCCAATGAACGTGCGGCCGATCTCGTCCTCAAAAACCTGACGTATCTCTTCGCCGTCCTTGCCAGCGGCTCGCTCGTGATCGGCCTCGGCGTCTACGACGATCTCATCGGCACGAACGCACCCCAGAAGTTCGCGGTGCAGTTCGCCGCCGCGTTCATCCTCGTCGCCTTCGGCTTTCACTTCGATTTCATTTCGATCGCGGGACGACACATCGATCTCGGCATCCTCGGTATCGTCGCGTCGATCATCTGGATCGTCGGCGTCATGAACGCGATGAATTTCATCGACGGGATGGATTCACTCGCCACCGTCATCGCGCTCACCATCGCCGCGGCGTTCAGCATCATCGCCGTACTCCGGAGCGACATCTTCTCGCTCGTCGTCATGATCGCGCTGACCGGGAGCCTCATCGGCTTCTATCCGTGGAACAAACCGCCCGCGAAAATCTTCATGGGAGACACCGGCGCGCTGTTCATCGGCCTGCTGCTCGCCGCCGGCTCGATCGCGCGGCCGAGCAAATCGCCGACCGCGCTCATCATCGGCGGCCCGATGCTCGCGCTCGCGCTGCCGGTGATCGACACGCTCATCGTGATGAAGCAGCGCTTCGGGGGAAAGCGGCAGCCGGCGCCGATCGGCGATCGCGTCTCGCGCGTCTTCACCGCCGACCGCCGCCACATCCACCACATCCTCGTCGCGCGTTACGGCAGCCCCGGAAAAGCAATCTTCGGCATCTGGCTCGTCACACTGCTCTTCGCCGCCGCCGCGGTGATGACGGTCGTGCAGTCGACGAAATGGGTGGGCTACACCGCCGGGTCCGTCGCGCTCCTCTTGTTGTTCGTGCTGCGCTACTTTCCGCGCCGCAGGAACGTCGCGAACGTGGTCGCGGATTCGGCAGGCACCAGCAGCAGGTCCTGATCGAATGCCGCCGGCGCTTCGCGGGTGAAGTGCCACGTGCGCGGCATGCGGTACCAGGTCTCGTAGCGCTGCTCGCGCGCAAACGCGACGACGTGCCCGACGGTCTGCTCGTGCCAGGCGAGACATTGCGCCGAGAACTCGCCGAAGATCACCGGCCGGTCGCGCTGGAGAAATCGAGTCGCGCCCTGCAGCACCTTCAGGTCGTACCCGTCCGTGTCGATCTTCACGACCGAACAGCGCGCCCGAAGCTCGCCGCTCTCGACCAGTTCGTCCAGCGTCCGCACGACGATCTCCTGCCGCACGCATTCGTACGTCGAGCCGTCGGGAAGAATGTTCGCGGTGCCGGAGCCTTCGCCCGGGTTCAGATCGCCTTCCACCTGAATCTGAACCGTGCCGGCGGTCGCGCCGAGGGCAAACGGAACGACCTGCACCAACTCATCGAGCGCGTTCAGCTCGATGTTCGTGCGCAGCCGGGCGACATTGTCCGGCACCGCCTCCACCGCCACGACTGAGGCGGAGGACTTGCGCGCGAACGGAATCGAGATGATCCCGATGTTCGCGCCGACGTCGAGCAACGCCGCGCCGCGGCCATCCATCCGCCGCAGCTCGAGCAGAAATTCGACCGTATCTTCCTCATAGCCGCCATCGACGAACGCAAGCCGCTGCAGCCACGAGTGAAGATCGAGCAGCATGTCGAAACGGACCGGCCGCTGCAGACGCGCGCGGACCGAATAGTGGCGATGCTCGAGCCC
>DASVUA010000397.1:0-3296 GCA_036387295.1 Thermoanaerobaculia bacterium
ACAACCGACAACCGACAACCCTTTCACCGCAGCATCACGTTCTTTGCGTCCTGAAACGCACTGGTGTCGGAGACGACGATCGTCTCCCCTTCTTTGAGTCCGTTCACGATCTCGATCTCGCCGATGCTGGCGGCGCCGACGGAGATTGGGCGGCGTTTCGCGGTTTCGCCTTCGACGACGTACGCGGCGCGGCCGCCTTCTGCTTCGAGGAATGCTCCGCGCGCGACTTTGAGCACGTTGCGTTTCGATTCGAAGGTGAGCCGCGTCGTGAGGCGCTGGTTCTGCTTGAGCCCCTGCGGCTGTTCGCCGTCGAAGGCGACCGTGGCGACGAGCTGGCTGTTGACGACCTCGGGTGAGATCGCGGTGACGCGCCCCGGATACTCGCGGCCGAGAAACGAGATCTGTGCCGGCGTGCCGATGGTGGTCTCATTCGCATACTCCTCGGGCAACCCGATCTCGAGCTCCAGGGAAGAAAGATTGACCACCGTGAGCACCGGCTGATTCGGGCCGATCGCATCGCGATCCTGCACCGCCACGGTCGCCACCATGCCGTCGAACGGCGCGCGGATCGTGAGGTCGGCCACCCGCTTCTGAAGCTCGCCGGCGATCGACTGCTGCCGCAGGACCTGCTGCTCGCGCGTCGCCACTTCGAATCCGAGGGTCTCGCGCGAGAGGCCGAGCTCCCCCTTCGCCTGCTCCAGCTCCATCGCCGCGATACGCACGTTGTCCTGCGCGGTCTCGTAATCGGCCTTGTTGCTGAGGCCTTCTTTGAAGGTCGTCTCCACGCGCTCGAGCTGCCGCTTCGCCGCCGCCACACGCAGCGTGAGGAGCTCGACCTGCTGCTGCGCGCGCAACTGCGCCTGCCGCGCGACGATCTTCTGGCGATTGAGCTCGGCGCGCGACGTGAGGAGCTGCGAGTGCGCCTGATCGAGCGCCGACTGCAGCTCCTTCGAATCGATCGTCGCGAGCACCTCGCCCTCGCGCACCTGCGAGCCGGCACGCGTGCGCAGCGAAACGATGCCCTGCCCTGGGCTGAAGAGCGTCGGCGAAAGCGACGCCACGACGCGCGCCTGGACGCTGATGTCGCGCAGGAGATCGCCGCGCGTGACGGTGGCGAATCGGATCGTTTTCGCGTCGACCGAGCGGTCAGCCTGCGCCCAGCGCCGCATCGCCGGAAACGCAACCGCGGCCGCCACGAGCAATACGACAGCCGCCACGATCGCGGCAACGACGCGCGGATTGCGCTGCGCCGCGGCGGGACGGTCCATGGAAGAGGTGTTGTGGATCATGACGGTTGCGTTCCAAGCGCAACCGTGATGCCACGCACTCTTCGTTTGTTTTCAGCTACTTAGCGTGTCCGCGTCGAGCGGACAGTGACAGGTGTCCGCGGACAGATGTCCGGCGCCGTCGGCGGTTGTCGGTTGTCGGTTGTCAGTTGTCGGTGATGCGCCGCCCGCGCGATGCCGCGCAGATAACCGACAACCGATAACCGATAACCGACAACCGACGCCTAATACCTCACCCGATGGTCATACTTGAACGGCACGCGATTGCCGTTCTGCACGATCGGGTAGAACTTCGCCGCTTTCAAGGCGTCGGTGTTCTGCGCTTCGAGGGCGGGAGAGCCGGTGGTGTTGGCGAGCGTGCGGACGCCGATGATGTCGCCGTCGCTGTTCACATCGGCTTCGAGGTAGATCTCGCCTTTTGCGCTCGGTGCGGAAACGGGACGTGGCGTGACGCGGAACTTCGGCTGCGGATTCTCTTCCTGTTCCTCGGCGCCGGCGGCGTCGGTCAGCTCGGCCGATTTCGCCCAGCCGGAACGGTCGCCGGTGCGCACTTCGACCCATTCGCCTTTGTCGGCGAGGATCGAGATCGCCTCGCCGTTCTGATACGCCGCGAGCACCTCGGCGGTGTCGTTCGCCTGCGCACGCACGTTCAACTCCGGCGCGCCGACGTACTTCACGGCCACCGGCTCGCGCACGTCCATCGTGCCGGTGTCAGTGACGGTACGCTGCTCGCCTTTGCAGGCGACGAGAAACAACAGGGCAACGAGCAGGTGCTTCATGCCCGAGATAATCTCACACGGCGCTGCACCGTCGCGCGGCTCACGTTTCGTCGCGCGTGATCCATTTCTCGACGCGCGGCGGCTGCCATGCATCGAACCTCCGCAATAGTGCCTCGGCGTCGCTGCTGACCATGGCCACGGTGCGATGTTCTTCTTTCACGAATCGCTCGCGCACGGCGCGATCGAGGAACTGCATGAGCGGCGCGTAGTAGCCGTTGACGTCGAGAAATCCGAGCGGCTTCTGATGCAGGCCGAGCTGCGCCCACGTCCAGACTTCGAAGATTTCTTCCAGCGTGCCGAGGCCGCCGGGGAGCGCGATGAAGGCGTCGGAGAGATCGGCCATCATCGCCTTGCGCTCGTGCATCGTGTCGACGATGCGCAGATCGGTGAGACCGCGATGTCCGACTTCGCGCGCCCAGAGCGCGTGCGGAATGACGCCGATCACCTCGCCCCCGGACGCGAGCACCGAATCGGCGAGCTCGCCCATCAGCCCCACGCTGCCGCCGCCGTACACCAGCGCAATCCCTTCCTTGGCGAAGAGAGTGCCGAGCGCGCGCGCCGCGTCGACGTAGTCGCCGCTCGCGCCTTTGTTCGAGCCACAGAAAACACAGATACGGCGGATCACGCTACAGCCCTGCCTCGTCCCATTTCGCAATCGTCTCCGCGATCAGGCGCTGCACTTTGTCGTTCACCCGGCGAAAGTATTCGTCGGCTTTCGGCTGATCGAATTTCGGATACCCCTGCCCCGGCTGATAGAGCCCGATCGACGAGGGAAACGGCGCTGCCGACCAGGTGCCCGGCGCCGGGTACGCGGTGGCGAGCTTGTCGCTGTAGCGCTCCGGATGGACGAGCGTGCGATCGGCGGCTTGCACGTAGGCAGTCTCGTTCCAGCCCGCATGGCCGCCATCTTCGCCGAACACTTCTTTCGTGACGTCGGATGCGAACGACCACCAGTTGATGACGAGCGTGCGAACGCGCTTCTCGCTCGCCACTTCTGCAGCGACGGCGTTCAGCACGGCGGTCTGCGGTCCGCCGTGGCCATTGAGGATGATGATGTTGCGGAAGCCGTTCTTCGCCAGCCCTTCGAGCACCGCTTTCACATACGGACGGTACGCGGCTTCGGGGATCGTAAATGCGCCCGGAAACGCGTCCATCGAGCCGGTGATGCCGTACGGCACGACAGGCGCGATCATCGCGTTGAGGCGCGGCGCGATGGCGCGCGCCATGGCCA
>DASVUA010000398.1:0-9403 GCA_036387295.1 Thermoanaerobaculia bacterium
ACTCGATCCGGACGCACATCGAGGATCTGGCGAATGCGATCACCGACCGCCATTTCGCCGCGCATCCGGAATTGCTCGAGCGCTACCCCGACGCCGGCCGGCAGCGCTGTCTCGAAGACGCGCGCTTTCATCTGCAGTACCTCGCCACGGCGCTCGATGCGAACAGCATCGCGATCTTTCTCGATTACGTCGCGTGGGCGAAGGTGATGCTGGCCAAGCGCAACGTGCCGGGGAACGATCTGGCCGAGAACCTCCGCGTGATGAAAGGGGCGCTGGTCGACACGCTCCTCGCCGAAAGCGCGGAGGCAGTGCGCTACATCGATATGGCGCTCGAACAAGTGGCGTCGATGCCGGAGGACGTGCCGTCGCACCTCGATCCGCGTGCGCCGCTCTGGCCCGTAGCGTCGCAATACCTCGCGGCGCTTCTCGGCGGCAGCCGCGCCCAGGCCACCAGCATCATCCGCAATGCACTCGAGGCGGGGAACGACATCCGTTCGCTCTACCGGCACGTCTTCGAGCCGGCGCAGCACGAGGTCGGCCGTCTATGGCAGCTCAACCAGATCAGCGTCGCGCAGGAGCATTACTGCACCGCGGCGACGCAGCACATCATGACGCAGTTCTACGCGCAGCTCTTCGGCGGCGAGAAGCGCGATTCGCGCGCGGTCGGCATGTGCGTCGGCGGCGAGCTGCACGAGGTGGGGCTGCGCATCATCACCGACCTGCTCGAGCTGGAAGGATGGCAGACGTGGTATCTCGGCGCGAGCGTCCCGCCGGCTGCCGCGGTCCAGCTCTGCGTCGACCAGCGCGCAGACGTGCTGCTCATCTCCGCCACGCTTCCTCCCCACATCGGCGCGGTCGCGGAAGTGATCCGGCTTTTCCGCGCCCGGCCCGAGCTCGCGCATGCAAAGGTGATCGTGGGTGGACGAGCATTCCGTTCCGCTCCCGATCTCTGGCGTACGATCGGTGCCGACGCTTACGCAACCAATGCAGATGAGTGCCTCGCAACCATTGATCGACTCACAACCTGAAGGAATCGCACTCGTCTGCGCGCCCGACGGGACGATCGTCCGGGTCGTACTCGCCTCGCTCTCCGGCGCGCCGGTGCGCGAGTCGCTCCTGGCGTCGGTCGAACCGGCGTCACTCGGAGCGTGCACGATTTTTCTCAACAGCATGAACCGCGGCGCACTGGCGCGCTCGACTCCGCTGCGCATCGGGACGCGCGACGTTCACTGCTACGGCTACGGGTCGGATGACGAGCTGCGCATCATCGCGGTGATCGATCCGACCGCCGCGGCACCGTTCGCGGAGCTGATCTCGATCGATCGCGCCGAGCCGACGTTCATGGATCTCGCGCTCGAGATCCGCCGGACGCATTCCACCTACGAGCTGTACGAAGAGCTGGCGCGCGTGAACAACGATCTCGTCACCGCGCAGCGCGAGCTCGCGCGCACGGTTGCGGAGTTGAAGCGGCTCAATTCCTACAAGGACGAGCTCCTCGGCGTTGCGGCGCACGATCTGCGCAATCCGCTGAACGCCAACGCGGCGTTCATCAGCTTTCTCGTCGAAGACAGCGCGGGGATGTCGGAGAACAACGTGCTGCTGCTGAACCGCCTCCGCTCGACCAGCCAGTACATGCTGCGCCTGGTCGACGACGTGCTGGATTTTTCGGCGATCGAGGCGGGGCATGTGCGCCTGCATCCGGAACAGACCGAGCTCTCGAACATCGTGAGCGGCGTCGTCGAGACGATGCGCATCATCGCGGAAGCCAAACAGGTGGAGGTGCGCAGCTCCTCGGAAGGCGATGTGCCGTCTGTGAAGGTCGACCGGGTGAAGATCAGCCAGGTCGTGCAGAACGTCCTCTCCAATGCCGTGCAGTATTCGCCGGCCGGGACGTGCGTCGACGTACGCCTGCGCGCCGACGGCGACTGCGCGGTCATCGAAGTGCAGGACAGCGGCCCCGGCATCCCTGCCGCCGAACTGCCGGAGCTCTTCAAACCGTTCCGCCGCCTCTCGACCGTGCAGCTCACCAAACAGCGCAGCGTCGGCCTCGGCCTCGCCATCACCCGCCGCCTCGTCGAAGCGCACGGCGGCACGATCAGCGTGCAGAGCGAAGTCGGAAAAGGATCGACGTTCACGATTCGGCTGCGGGCGTAGCAGAGCGGCCTCGCCGGCTCTGCGGCGTCGGGCGTTTGAGGTCTATCGCCTGATGTCCGTGAAACGCGAAACACCCCGGAAGCCCAACGCCTGCAGCCGATGCGCGGGCTATCCCTGCTCGTCCGCCGACGGCCCGTAGATCGCCGGCACTTTGCCGCCCATGGGACGGAGATAGGCGCTGAGCTGTCCGCGGTGGTGCACGAGATCGAAGAGGAAGCCCCACGCGAGATCGGAGACCGAGCTCTCCCAGGCCAGCTGGCCGGCGTAGAGAAACTTCCCGGGGCCGTTCCACTGCTCTTCCGAAACCGAGCCGATGCGCTCGAGGGCGACGTTGGCGTGGCGCTCGAGCGCCGCCGCGATTTCTTCGACCGCCGGCGCCGCGGTCATCTTGAAGTCGATCTGCTGCTTCTCCATCAACTCGGCAAGGCCTGCCATTTCGAGCGCCACCTGCCACGCGAGCGCGCCGGCCGGCGTGTTCTTCTCGTGCGGTTTGTACTCGAGCTGGTCTTCCGGCATCGCGCGGATGACTCTCAGGAACGCGGGGATCTCCATCTTCAAACGCTGCGCAAAAAAGTCACGGTTCGTCATGCGGCGATCATAACGAATGCGGCCCGCAGCGTCAGTGCACCTTGACGGTGGCGACGAGCGTCTCGTTCCCTTTCTGCCCGAGGCCGGAGGTGACCTGCGACGACTCATGGCGATACGCCACGAGACGGTCCGCCACACGGCTGAGATGCCAGCTCTTTTTCTGCCGCGCCTCCCCTTTCAGAATGAGGAACGACATCTTCGCGGAGAAGATCTGTTCGGCCGCGGCGGGAACGAGATCGCTGCCGAGCCACAACGTCAGCTTGTTCTCCGCGATCGTCACCTTTCCAGGGCCGTCGTTCGGCTCGTCGGCGAGACGGAACACCATCACCCGCGCCTGTTTCCCCTGCCACGTGCCGGCGGAGTCGCCGATGAGCTTCGCCCCTTCGAGCAGCCGCAGGATGGCAGGTGCAAAGTCGAGCGCCTGCGCGCCGCGGATCGGATCGAACTCCTGTGCCGCACTGAGCGTCGGCGTGGTCACTTTCGGATCCTTCGCCTCGGCGTTCTGCTCGCGATTGATCTGGTCGAGCATGACGCGCGGGAAGACCACCCGGAAACCGTTCGCGTCCCCTTCCACCTCGAGCGTCACTTTGCCGTTGAATTTGTCGCCGCTGAACTTCCCCTCATTGACCACCGATTGCTGCAGTTCGTACGTCGCGCGGATCGGGTCACGTCCGGTGAGGCGGCCGAGTGCAGCACGAAGATCGGTCAGCGGATCGGCAGCGAGAGGAAGGGCGAGCGCGAAGACGAGGATGAGCCGGGAGACGTTCATGAGTACGTGTAAGACGTGAACCCGCCCTCGAAGTTTCCCGCGAGGCGCCTCCCGCGCGACTCACACGCTCACGGCGTCATGCGCTCACGGCGTCATGCGGTAGTGCATGCCACGGGCGAAGGTCCACGTGCCGTTCGGCTCGCGCCGCCAGACTTGCAGATCCTTCAGCTTCCGCGTCTCGACGCGCGGCGGATCGGCGACCGTCGTCGTCGTGGTCCACATGACGCGGATGATGCCGAGATCGCCGGAGACGAGCACTTCCTCGATGGTCGGCACCGTCGAGACCGTGACGCCGGACGGACGATCCACCATTTCGATGTAGCTCTGCTTCAACATCTCGTACGTCATGTCGGGGATGCCGGGATAACTGAGCACGACGTCGCGCGCGTAGGGCGCAATGATCGCATCGGCATCGCCGGCGTTGAACGCGGCGGCGGAGCGGACGATCGCTTCGCGCAGCGCTTCTTCATCGCACTTGCGATTCTGTCCGCTCGCACAACCAGCCATCACGATCGCAATCACCAGCGAAAGCATCGATCTCATGCGCGTGAGTGTCCGACGCGCGCGCGCCGCCGTGGCGGTGGAGGTCACGAGCGGCGCGTCGGGCGGCGCGAGCGGTCGTCTTGAAACAGCGCTACTCCGCCGGAATCGTCAAGCCGGCCGCACCTGCGCCGACGAGCCAGTCCTGCGCCGCTTCGACGGTATCGAAAAGGTGCAGATCCTCGCCGGAGAAGCGGGCCACCGCGGTGGCGAGAATGCGCTGCACGCCGGTCACTCCGACGATCGCGGTCTTTTTCACGCAGCCTTTCGTTCGTGCCGTGCTTTGCTTGAAGAGCCAAACCACGTCGACCGAGGTGACGGTGTTGCGGATGTCGACCAGCACGAGCGCAGACGCATCGCGCGCCTGCTCGATCTGCGAATCGGCGCCGTCCACCTCGATGCGCAACGCGTCGATGTTGCGTCCGAAGCCGCTGTAGTCGGCGTGAAAGTAAGGCGTTCCTTTGTGCTGTCGCCAGGACGACTTCATACCGGCCTCGCAATTCGTCTCATCACTGCAGGCTCACACCGACCGCGCGTCCGATTCCGAACGTGAGCGCGGCCGCGATCAGGCCGAATACCACTTGCCGCATTCCGGAGAAAAGTACCGGCCGTCCGGTGAAGAGCGTGATTGCGGCGCCGATGCCGAACAGCGCCAGCATGCTGCACGCGACGCTGAGCATGGCCGCGACCTCGCCGCGCGCGAACACGAACGGCAGCACCGGCACGATCGCGCCGAGGGCAAAGAGTAGAAACGACGTCCCGGCCGCTTCCCACGGCGAGCCTCCCAGCTCCTCGGGGTCGATGCCGAGCTCCTCGCGTGCCAGCGTTTCGAGCGCGGTGTCCGCGTTGCTCATCATGCTCGCCGCGAACGCGCGCGCCTGCGCTTCGTCGAGACCGCGCGCCTGGTAGATGAGCGCGAGCTCTTCCTCTTCTTCCTCGGGCGCCGTGCGCAGCTCTTCTTCTTCCGCTTCGAGCTGATTCCGATACAGCTCGCGCGAGCTCTGCACCGACAGCCATTCACCGAGCGCCATCGACCCCGCGCCGGCGATGAGGCCCGCAATCCCGGTGATGAGAATCGTCCGCTCGTTCATCGCCGCACCGGCGACGCCCATCACCAGACTGAGATTCGAAACGAGTCCGTCGTTCGCACCGAGCACCGCGGCCCGCAGCGCGTTGCCGCCGCCGGTGCGATGGCGCCCTTCCAGCCGCGCCACGTCGGTTCCGGCAAAGCCGCCGCGCATCGACGTCATGAGCTGAATGACGCGCGAGTGCGAACGCTCGTCGCCGTGAAAATCGTGCGCGTCGGCCTGCGTGGCGTACTTGTTCGTACCGGCGATCTCGAGTGTCTGCACGCTCGGCAGCACGACCGCGGCGCCGAAACGTTTCGCGAGAAATCCGAGCGTGCGCGTGCGCCACGAAGGCCTGAATCCGGCCACCGATTCGCCCGCCTCTTCGAGCCGCCTGCGCCAGCGATCGGCGTGCCGCCGTTCGACGTCCGCGAGGCGGCGATAGACCTCGGAAAGCCGCGCGTCTTTCTCCGCCGCGGCGAGGGAGTCGTACAGCGCGGCTCCGTTCAATTCGTCGACCAGGTTCTCGACGAGACGGCTCCGTTCACGTCTGCTCAGACCCACGCGCGGAAGCATACTATTCGCGGCGCATGCAGAATCGCTGGACCGAAGCGCCGCAAACCGAACTCGAGCAGCTCGTTCATCAGTCACGCCTCGTCGGAATGGAAGAGGCGCTCGTCCTCTGGGGCGGCGGCAACAACAGCGTGAAGTCGCGCGCGACCGACATCCTCGGGCGTCCGATCGACGTCATGTACATCAAGAGCAGCGGCAGCGACATGAAGTCGATCGTGCCGAAGCAGTTCCCCGCGGTTCGCCTCGACTACATCGCGCCGCTTCGCTCGCGTGACGAGGAGATGAGCGATCAGGAGATGGTCGACTATCTCGCCAAATGCCTGATCGATCCCGCCAGCGCGCGGCCGTCGATCGAGACGCTGCTGCACGCGTTCCTTCCCGCGCGCGCGGTGCTGCACACTCATGCCGATGCGATCCTCGCGCTGACGAACACGCGCGGACGCGAATCGACGGTGCGCGAATGCTTCGGTGAAGACGTGATCCTCGTCCCCTATCGCCGCCCCGGCTTTCGCCTTTCGCGCGATGTTGCCGACGCGTTCGACGCCGCGCCAAGCGCGGCCGGCTTGATCCTGATGAATCACGGCCTCATCACCTGGGGCGATTCCATCGAAGAAGCGTACGCACGCCACATCGAGCTGGTGACGAAGGCGGAGGAGTATGGAGCGAGAAGGCGCCAGTCGCCGCGCTCACTTGCCGCGGCGGGAGCACCGACCAGCGACGCCGCACTCCAGATTCGCGGCGCGCTCGGCGCACGCATTCTCGAATTCGACGACTCGCCCGCGGTGCTCGAGTTCCTCGACCGCGACGACGTTGCGCGCATCGCGCAGATCGGAGCGGCCACGCCCGATCATCTGCTCTACACGAAACGCTTCCCGCTCGTCGTGCATGAAGGCGACGACATCGCCGCGGCGTTCGCGCAGTACCGCGAGCGCTATCAGCGCTGGTACGAAGCGCATCCGAGCGAATTCGCGATGCTCGATCCGAATCCGCGCATCGTGCTGATGCCGGGCGTCGGGATGTGGACGGCGGGAAAAGACGCGCGCGCTGCGCGGATCGTGCGCGACATCTATCGCCACACCATCGGCATCATCACCGCGGCCGAAGCGGCAGGCGGGTACGAGACGCTCGACGATCGCGACGCGTTTCACGCCGAGTACTGGCCGCTCGAGCTGTACAAGCTGACGCTGCTGCCGAAAGAGAAAGAGCTCGCGAGCAGGATCGCGATCGTCACCGGCGCCGCGAGCGGCATCGGGCGCGCGGTGGCGGAACGGTTCGCCGAGGAAGGAGCGCACGTCGTCGTCACCGACATCGACCTCGGTGAGGCCGAAGAAGTCGCGCAGAGCATCGTCGCGAAGCACGGCCTCCGCCGCGCCATCGCCTTGCGTCTCGACGTCACCGACGAAGCGAGCGTCGAGCAGACGTTCGACGAGACCGTGCGCGCGTACGGCGGGGTCGACGTCGTCGTATCGAATGCCGGCATCTCTTCGTTCGGCAGCCTCGACACGCTTTCGACTGCGGACTGGGATCGCGCCTTCGCGGTGAATGCGCGCGGCCACTTTCTCGTCTCGCGTGCCGCGATGCGCATCATGAAAACGCAGCGGCTCGGCGGGTCGATCGTCTTCAACGCGTCGAAAAACGTGACCGCGCCCGGAAAGGAATTCGGCGCATACAGCGTGAGCAAAGCAGCCGAGGCGCAGTTGTGCAGGATCGTGGCATTGGAAGGAGGAGAGTTCGGCATCCGCGCGAACATGCTCAATCCCGATGCGATCTTCGGCGGCTCCCGTTTCTGGAGCGACGAGATGCGCACCATGCGCGCGCAGGCGTACGGCGTCGACATGGCGAAGCTCCCCGATTTCTACCGCAATCGCACGCTGCTGAAAGTCGAAGTGACGGCAGACGACGTCGCCGAAGCGGCGCTCTTTCTGGCGGGACCGCGCTCGGCGAAAACCACCGGCACGATGTTGCCGGTGGACGGCGGGGTCAAAGAAGCATTTCCGCGGTAGTACCATTTCGCATGCCCCCGGTCCGCACGCTCTCGTTTCTCGCGGTTGCTCTATTCGCCTGCACGCTCGCCGCACGAGAGCTGCAGTTGCCGAAGCCGACGGAGAAATGGATCGGGTTGCAGGCCGACGAATTTCGCATCGTCAGCAGCGCGCCGCCGGCGGCGACAGTCGAGATCGCACGCGACCTCCTGCGAATGCGCGCCGCGATCGCGCAGGTCACGAGCCTCAAACCGCGTTCAGCGAAGCCGACGCGCGTCTACATCTTTCCGAACGAGCGCAGCTTCGCCGTCTATCGCGACGCCGTCCTGCAGCGCGAGAAACCGAGCATCACCGGCGTCTTCTCTTCGGCCGATCCTGGACAGTTCATCCTGCTGCCGGCGCGCACGGAAGGAGGCGTCGACCGGATCGTCTTTCACGAGATGACGCACCAGCTCGTGCAGAACACCGCCACCGTGCCGCTGTGGCTCGACGAAGGGATCGCCGAGTATTACTCGACGTTCCGCGCGGATGACGGCGCGGTGCTCATCGGGCGCCCGATCGCCGAGCATGTGAAATGGCTGCGCACGCAGAAGCTCATCCCGTTGCGCGAGCTGTTCGCCGTGACCACCTCTTCCCCCGAATACAACGAGGAAGCGCGCAGCGGCGTGTTCTACGCGCAGTCGTGGGCGCTCGTGCATTACCTGATGACCGACACCGGCCGCCGCGCGAAGCTCGGCCAGTTCCTGACGCTGCTCGCCGCGGGGAGGAAACTCGACGACGCGTTCACCGCCGCGTTTTCGATGCAGTTCGCCGATCTCGAGAAAGCGCTGCGCGACTATGTACGCGGCGTGTCGTTCAAGTACACGTCATACGCCGTCGGTGAGATCGCGATCAACGAGCCGCCGCAACCGGTGGCGCTGCCGCACGATGTCGTGTTGCAGCAGCTCGGACATCTGCTCGCGTACACCGGTCCCGCGAACGCGCCGCTGGCGGAGCGCTTCCTCAAAGAAGCGGTGGCGGCCAATCCGCGCAACGGCGCGGCGTACGCCGATCTGGGACGGGTTTACGACAGCATCGGCCGGCGCGCCGAGGCGGATGCGGCGTACGCGCAGGTGTTGCCCGCCGGCGGCCGCGATGCGGAACGTTTCGTGATCGCGGCGAGAGGGCTGGCGAGCCGGCAGTCGAACAAAGATCTGGCGCGAGCGCGCACGCTCTTCGCGCGCGCAACGGAGCTCGACCCCCAATCGGCGATGGCCTGGTCGGGCCTCGGCGCAACGTACATCGGCAACCAGCCGAATCGCGCCGAGGGAATCGCGGCTCTCGAAAAGAGCCTCGCGCTCGCGCCCGGCAACGAGGAAGCGACGTTCTACCTCGCGCAGCTCTACGCGAACGAAGGCCGCCACGACGAGGCGAGAACGCTCGCCCGCCCGCTCGCCGCACGCACGAAAGACGCGAGCATCAAAAGCTTTCTCACGATGATGCTCACCGAGCTCGATCGCATCGACGGCGCGAACCGCATCACCACCGCCGTCAATGAAGCGATCTCGAAAGCAAACGCCCGCCGCTACGAAGAAGCCCTCGCCATCCTCGACGCCGTGATCCCCACGATCGACGACGAAGAAATGCTGAAACACACCCGCGACTTCCGCACCGAAATCGCCGCGCAACTGAAGGCAAAAAAGAAGTAGCGGCTTGCGCGTTCGACGCAACGCCGTTCTGGTGGAGCGGCG
>DASVUA010000399.1:0-8611 GCA_036387295.1 Thermoanaerobaculia bacterium
TTTCCGACGAGGTAGCGTAATCATGGCAATCAACGCAGTCACCAAAGACGTGCAGCACCGGATGCATGGCGCGATCGAAGCGCTGCACTCGCATTTCAAAACACTCCGCACCGGCCGCGCGAACGCGGCGATGCTCGACACTGTCGTCGTCGACTACTACGGCACGCCGACGCCGATCGCGCAGGCCGCGAACATCAAGGTTCCGGAGCCCGCGCTGCTCGTCATCGAGCCGTGGGACCGGTCGATGCTCGCGCCGATCGAGAAGGCCATCCGCACCTCCGACCTCGGTTTCAACCCGACGTCCGACGGCAAAGTGGTCCGCGTCCCGATCCCCACGCTCACCGAAGACCGCCGCAAAGACCTGGTGAAAAAAGCGAGCGCCATGGCCGAGGAATCGCGCACGGCGATCCGCCAGGTGCGCCGCGACGGCAATGAAAAGCTGAAGAAACTGCTCAAGGACAAAGCAATCTCCGAGGACGACGAAAAGCGCGGCCTCGACGAGATCCAGAAACTGACCGACCGCCACATCGACGAAGTCGCGCAGATCCTCAAGCAGAAAGAAGTCGACATCATGGCCGTCTGACCGGTCGCTGCGCGAACTGAAAATTGAAAATTGCAAATTGAAATCAAGTACTGCGGGACGGACATGACTGGCTCGAGCAGCGCGTTTCAATCTCTCGCTCTTCAACATTCGATTTCGCTCGCGCGCGTCCGATTTTTCAATTTTCAATTTTCAATTTTCCATTCGGCCCACGGCCACGGCCAATGAGCGTCGTCGTCATCATCCCCGCCGCCGGCTCCGGCTCGCGGTTCGGCGGAAACATCCCGAAGCAGTTCCAGCCGCTTGCGGGCAAGCCGCTCATCCAGCATGTGATCGAGCGGTTTTTGCTCGACGAAAACGTGACGCGCGTGATCGTTCCTGTCGCCGAGATGCTGCTCGGCAGCGTGAAGAACAGCGAGCGCGTGACGTTCATCGCCGGCGGCGAGACGCGCCAGGAATCGGTGACGCGCGGCGTGGCGGAAGCCGACGCGAACGCGGAACTGATCGCAATTCATGACGCTGCGAGGCCGCTGTTCAGCACCGCGACGTTTCACGCCGTCATCTCCGCGGCACGCGATGCGGGTGCGGCGTTGCCGGTCATCCCGGTCACCGACACGATTCACGTCATGACGCCCGAGGCGGCGATTGCGGAGACGCTCGACCGCACGATGCTCGGCGCGGCGCAGACGCCGCAGTGCTTCCGTCCCGACATCCTGCGCGATGTGCTCGAGCGCGCGAAACGCGACGGCATTGCGGCCGCGACGGATGAAGCGGGACTCGCGGCGCGCTACGGCTATCTCGTGAAAGCCGTTCCCGGCGATCCGCGCAACCTCAAGATCACGGTTCCAGAAGATCTCGCGATCGCGGAGTCGTATCTCGAGCAGTGGAGCGAATCGTGATCCGCGTTGGCCAAGGCGTCGACATTCATCCGTTCGATGAAACGCGTCCGTTGATCCTCGGCGGTGTGCGCATCGCGGAGACCGGCGGTCTCGCCGGACACTCCGATGCCGACGCGGTGTTGCACGCGATCACCGACGCCATTCTCGGCGCCGCCGGCGCGGGCGACATCGGCCACTACTTTCCGTCCAGCGATGAGCGGTGGCGCAACGCCGATTCGTCGCAGTTCGTCGCCGAGGCCAAACGCATCCTCGACGAGATGGGAGCGGAGATCGGGAACCTCGACGTGACGATCATCGCGCAACAGCCGAAGCTCGCGCCCTACCGCGACGCGATGATCGGCTCGATCGCCATGCTTCTGAATCTCCCTCTCGGACGCGTGAATGTGAAGGCCACGACGACCGATCACCTCGGCTTCGTCGGACGTGGCGAAGGCATCTGCGCCATGGCGATCGTGGTCGTCACCGGCTCCGCGGGACACGCCTCGTGAGCAGACGCACCTCTCCCAACGACATGACCAGAGTTCGATTCGCACCATCTCCCACAGGCCATCTGCACGTCGGCGGCGCGCGTACGGCGATCTTCAACTGGCTCTTCGCGAAGCATCACAACGGCACGTTCATCATCCGCGTTGAAGACACCGATCAGGCGCGCTCCACGCGCGAATCCGAAGAGCTCGTGCTGAGCGATCTGCGCTGGCTCGGGCTCGCGTGGGACGAGGGTCCTGATGCCGATGGACCGCATTCGCCGTATCGGCAATCGGAGCGCATCGAGCTGTACGGCCGCGTTGCGCGCGAGCTGATCGAGCGGGGCGTGGCGTACCGTTGCTACTGCTCCGAGGAGCGGCTCGAAGCGAATCGCAAACAGGCGGAGGCGGATGGACGCCCGCCGCACTACGACCTCACCTGCTGGCACAACCGGCGCGATGACGACGCGCCGCACGCGATCCGCTTTCATGTGCCGGAGGATGGCGACGTCACGATCGACGACGCGATTCGCGGCGAAGTCACGTGGCGGAAAGAGTCGCTCGGCGATTTCATCATCGTCCGCACCGACACGCTGCCGACGTACAACTTCTCGGTCGTGGTCGACGATCACGACATGGAGATCACGCACGTCATCCGAGCCGAGGAGCATCTGACGAATACGCATCGCCAGGTACTGATCTACCGGGCGATGCAATGGGATGTGCCGCGCTTCGCGCACGTGTCACTGATCCTCGGGCAGGACCGGACGAAACTGTCGAAGCGCCACGGCGCGACGTCGGTCTCCGCGTATGCCGAGGAAGGCTATCTGCCCGATGCGATGGTCAACTACTTGACGCTCCTCGGCTGGTCGTCTCCGGATGGGCTGGACGTGTTCACGCGCGACTACGCGATCGCGAACTTTTCGCTCGAGCGTGTGAACTCCGCGCCGGCCGTTTTCGATCCGACCAAGTTCGAGTGGCTCAACGGCCAGTACATTCACGCCATGAGCGCCGCCGAGCTCGCGCCGCTGGTGAGGCCGTTCTTCGACGTGCCGTGGCTCGAGGAAGGAATCGAGCTCGTGAAGACGAGCGTGCAGCGATTGACGCAATTCGCCGAGGCGCTGCGGTTCGTGCTCGACTACACGACGCCCTCGATCGAGCGTCCGTTCGCGGAACAGCTCGCGGACGATCTGCGCACGCACGGCGCGCCGCGCGACGAAGCGAGCTACAAAGCGATGACCGAGCGGTTGAAGAACGCCACCGGCGCGAAAGGGAAGGCGCTCTTCATGCCGCTGCGCCTCGCGATCACCGGCCTCGAACATGGGCCGGAGCTCGTGCGCGCGATCCCGCTCCTGCAGCACGCGAGCGAAGTGGATGAGCGCGTGCTGTCGCCGCTCGCCCGCGTCGAGCGGATCCTCGCCGCATGATCGCTTTGCGATGATCTATTCGCTCATACGCCGCGCGCTCTTCCGGCTCGACGCTGAAGCCGCGCACGAATGGACGAACGAGCAGATCGCGCATCTGCAGCAGATTCCGTTCGCGCTGCAGACGATCGCGCGTCTCTGCCGCCCGCCTGCAACCGCCGCACGCACGTTCCTCGGGATGAGCATGCAGTCGCCGATCGGAATCGCCGGCGGCTTCGACAAGAACGCGACGATGATGCCGCTCCTCGCGGCGCTCGGCTTCGGGTTCATCGAGGTCGGAACCGTCACGCTGCGGCCGCAGCCCGGCAATCCGCGCCCGCGGCTGTTTCGCTATCCGGATGAGAAAGCGATCATCAACCGAATGGGCTTCAACAACGACGGCGCCGATGCGGTGGCCGCGCGGCTGAAGAACTGGGAGCGGAGCGTTCCGACCTTCGTGAACGTCGGCAAGAACAAAGAGGTGCCGCTCGAAGGGGCGACCGAGAGCTACGTCGAATGCTACCGCCGCGTCGCGCCGCACGCCGACGCGGCCGTGCTCAATTTGTCGTCGCCGAACACGCCTGGCCTGCGCGATCTGCAGCGGCCCGAACATCTCGAAGCGCTGCTGACCGCGGTACAGAGCGTTCGCAGCGGGCCGGTGCTCATCAAGATCGCACCCGACCTCGCCCCGGCGCAGGTTCGCGAGATCGCCGAGGTGGGCGTGAAGCTCGCCGATGGGATGATCTGCACGAACACGACGCTCGATCGTCTGCCCGGGATGAACGAAGCTGGCGGGCTGTCGGGGAGGCCGCTGATGGAAAAATCGACGTCCGTGCTGAAGCAGGTGCGGCAGTGTGTCGGGCCCGACTATCCGCTCATCGGCGTCGGCGGCGTTTTCAACGATGACGACGTGCGGGCAAAATTCGAAGCAGGAGCGAACCTGGTGCAGATCTACACGAGCTTCATCTACGAAGGTCCAATGCTTGCGAAGAGGCTCGCGAAGACATGCTGATCTACGGAGCGAACCCTGTTCTCGAAGCGATCCGCGCGCATCCCGCGCGCATCCGCTACGTCACCATCGCGCGCGAGCACAGCGGGCGGATGCAGAAGATCGTCACCGAAGCGCGCGAGGCGGGCATCGAAGTGCGCATGCTGCCGAACCAGCAGATCGACAAGCTGGCCGGGCGTGGCGTGCACAACGGCGTCATCGCGGAAGTCTCGGAAGGCCGTTTCGCCGACTTTCACGACACCGTCTCGGACGAGGCGACGACGTTCGTCCTCATCCTCGACGGCATCACCGATCCGCAGAATTTCGGAGCGATTCTGCGCGTGGCGGACGGCTTCGCGATCGATCTCGTGGTGTTGCCCGAGCACGAGAGCGTCGGCCTCACGCCTGCCGCGGTGAAAGCGAGCGCGGGCGCCTCGGAATGGGTGGCGGTCTCGTACGTGACGAACCTCGCCCGCGCCATCGAGACGTTGAAAGAGAAGGGTTACTGGGTCTACGCCGCGGCCGCCGACGGCGACCGCGTGGACACGATCGACTTCAGCGGCAAAGTCGCGCTGGTGCTGGGGAACGAAGGAAAAGGCGTGCGCCGCAACGTGCTCGAGCATTGCGACCGGACGGTGAGCATCCCGATGTTCGGCCACGTCGACTCGTTCAACGTGGCGACGGCGACGGCGGTGCTTTGCTACGAGGTGGTGAGGCAGACGCGGCAATGATGCCGAACGGCGTCGAAAGTCGGAATACGACGGCTCTTGCCTCCCGTTAGGCACTCTGCTATAACCCGCAGTTCCTCGGCAGCCGCCGCAGGATCTCTCAAAAAAGATCGTTCGGTAGGCTGATTGTGTCTTTGAAATTGAAGGAAATTGGCGCTGGCATAGCTCAGTTGGTAGAGCAGCTGATTTGTAATCAGCAGGTCGCGGGTTCGAGTCCCGTCGCCAGCTCCAGAAGAAGAAAGAAAAAGGCTCAACTCGTGGAGAGTTGGCTGAGCGGTCAAAAGCAGCAGACTGTAAATCTGCCGGGCCACGCCCTACGGAGGTTCGAATCCTCCACTCTCCACCACTTTTCTTCTTCAGGCTGGCACCCGGTGAGCGGGAGTAACTCAGGGGTAGAGTCACAGCCTTCCAAGCTGTTGGTCGCGGGTTCGAATCCCGTCTCCCGCTCCAAGCATCACAACGAATACGCCCTCGTAGCTCAGAGGTAGAGCACGTCCTTGGTAAGGACGGGGTCACGAGTTCAATTCTCGTCGAGGGCTCCATTTTCAAACAGCGGGATTGAAAATGAAGAATTGAGAATTGAAAACGGGCGCGCCGCGAGCCTGCTTTTTTCAGTTTTCAATTTTCAATTTTCAATTCTTTCGGAGAAAGTCTAATGGCGGCAACACGCGAAATCATCACCCTCCAGTGCACCGAGTGCAAGCGTCGGAACTACACGACGACGAAGAACAAGAAGACGATGACGGAGAAGCTGGAACTGAAAAAGTTCTGCCGTCACGAACGGAAGCGCACGGTCCACAAAGAAACGAAGTGAGGGTAGCGCCGCGAAAGCGGCGCGGACACTCATCCTGAGCGGCAGGCCGCGAAGGATCTTTCAATCAGGGAATTAAACGAGGAGGCGTACGTCTTCTCGGCAGTTTGCGTCATCTCTGCAGGCCAATAGCTCAATTGGCAGAGCAGCGGTCTCCAAAACCGCAGGTTGGGGGTTCGAGTCCCTCTTGGCCTGCCAAATTTCACAACGTGGCGAGTGGCGACTGATCAGGACGGGAACGTCTGCTGATCAGTCGTCACTTGTCACGCCGAGGTCAGGCATGGAAGCAGGAAAAGACAGCACGGCGGTCTCGCGGCCGAAACAGTGGTGGCTCTCCACCCAGGAGTTCTTCCGCGATACGGCCGGCGAGATGAAAAAGGTCACGTGGCCGAACCGCAACGAAGTGGTCGGCACGACGGCAGTCGTCATCGTGGCGACGCTGGTGTTCGCGGTGTACCTGTGGGGCTGTGATGAGCTCTTCGGGCGCGGCGTCGTGTGGCTCCTCCGCCGTTTCGGAGCGGGTGCTTAAAAACAATATGGTCGACGCAGCCGCCGGACAGAAGCAGTGGTACATCGTTCACACCTACTCCGGGTTCGAGGAGCGGGTGAAGGAGAACCTCGGCCAGCGCATCGATGCGCTCGGCATGCGCGAGAAGTTCGGCGAGATCAAGATCCCGACCGAAACGCTCGTCGAGATGAAGGGCGGCAAAAAGCGCGAAGTCCAGCGCAAGTTCTTCCCCGGCTACATCCTCATCGAGATGGACATGACCGACGACGCGTGGCATCTCGTCAAGAACACGCCGAAGGTCACCGGCTTCGTCGGTACCGGCAAGAAGCCGACGCCGCTGACGCCGGAAGAAGTCGACCAGATCCTGACGCAGGTCGTCACGACGAAAGAGAAGCCGAAACCGAAGCACGTCTACGAGCACGGCGAGCACGTGCGGATCATCGACGGTCCGTTCACGAACTTCACCGGCGTCGTGGAAGAGGTCAACGTCGACCGCAGCACGCTCAAGGTGATGGTCACGATCTTCGGCCGCTCGACCCCCGTCGAGCTCGACTTCCTCCAGGTCGCCCGCTATGACGCGGCCGAGGAACAGGCCGGCGGCGCTCCGAAGCCGCGCTAATTACGTACACCAATTCCGTGCGGCGTTCGCACGACTGATTACCACAAGGGATTTACGATGGCGAAAAAGATTACCGGTTACATCAAGCTCCAGATCCCCGCCGGCAAGGCGACCCCGGCCCCGCCGGTCGGTCCCGCGCTCGGTCAGCACGGCGTGAACATCATGGAGTTCTGCAAGACGTTCAACGCCCGCACGACGAAGGACGAGGGACTCATCATCCCGGTCGTGATCACGGTCTTTTCCGATCGTACGTTCACGTTCATCACCAAGACGCCCCCCGCGGCGATTCTGCTGCTCAAAGCGGCCGGAATCCCGAAAGGCTCCGGCGTGCCGAACAAAACCAAGCTCGGCAAGGTCACACGCAAGCAGGTCGAGGACATCGCCCGCCTGAAAATGCCCGACCTCAATGCCGCCAGCGTCGAAGCAGCCATCCGCACCGTCGAAGGCACCGCGCGTTCGATGGGGATGGAAATCGAAGGCTGAGCAAGGAAAAATTGAAAATTGAGAAATTGAGAATTGAAAGATCGGAATGTTGAAAGCGCGCGTCCCCCGAGGACGTCCGCTTTTTCAATTTCCAATTTTCAATTTTCAATTCTTCAACGGCGCCTCAGCGCGTAGCTGGGGCAATCAACAACGTAGGAGGTTCGTGGCAACACGAGCCGTCTGCACTACGGAGGTGAAATGGCCAAACACGGCAAGAAGTATCGTGCTGCGGCCGAGAAGGTCGAACAGCGGCCGTATCAGCTGGACGAAGCGTTTGGTCTGCTCAAGCAGATCTCGTTCGCAAAGTTCAATGAGACGGTCGAGCTCTCGATGCTCCTCGGTGTAGATCCCAAGCACGCTGATCAGATGGTCCGTGGGACGACGTTGCTCCCGCACGGAACCGGACAGACCAAGCGCGTGCTCGTGATCGCTCAGGGCGAGAAAGTGAAGGAAGCGCAGGATGCCGGCGCCGACATGGTCGGCGGCGAAGACATGGTCGAAAAGATCCAGGGTGGCTGGGTCGATTTCGATGCGGTCATCGCAACCCCCGACATGATGCGCTCGGTCGGTAAGCTCGGTAAGGTCCTGGGGCCCCGCGGCCTCATGCCGAATCCGAAGACCGGCACCGTCACGTTCGACGTCGGCAGAGCGATTCAGGAGATCAAGGCCGGTAAGGTGGAGTTCCGCGTCGACAAGACCGCGATCATCCACGTTCCGGTCGGCAAGATCTCGTTTTCCGCTGACCAGCTTCGCGACAATGCCTCGGCGGTGATCAACGCCGTGCGCAAGGCGAAGCCGCCGGCGGCAAAAGGCAAGTACGTCCGCTCGATTTACATCTCTTCGACCATGTCCCCGTCGCTTCAGATCGACTCGGGTGTGGCCGAGGCGAAGGCGGAATAGGAGACAGCATGAATCGCAATGAAAAAGCACAAGCGATCTCCGAACTGACCGACAACATCGGTACCGCCACGAACGCGTTCGTTCTCGACTTCAAAGGCATCACGGTTCCCCAGGTCACCGAGCTGCGCAAGCAGGTCCGTGAATCGGGCTCGAACTACGTCGTGATCAAGAACACGCTCGCGCTCATCGCAGTCAAAGACACCCCGCTGACCAAGCTCAGCGGCCACTTCAGCGGCATGACCGCGGTCGCGTACAACACCAACGACC
>DASVUA010000400.1:0-3351 GCA_036387295.1 Thermoanaerobaculia bacterium
GCCCGCCGGACCATCGATCGCTCGGCGGGCTAAGAGCCCGCCGCTCCACCGAACGTGGCGTTTGCGAGAGCGTTCATTCGCCACGAAACAGCCTGTGTCATCCCGAGCGCAACCTGTCTCGCGTTTGCCATTCCCCCAAAGCACCCTCGCGAAAACGCCGCTCGTGCTCAGGTGCTACCATGCGCCGCCGCTCGTGCGGCGGGCGCTCACCTCGGATGCGACTCCTTTTCCCACACCTCCGACAACACGCGCGCGCTTTTGTCGCGACGTTTGCGATCGCCACGATCCAGCAGCTGCTGCAGCTCGTCGAGCCGCAGATTCTGCGGGTGATCATCGATCGCTATGTGTTGCGCGCCGGCTCGGTGCCGCGCGAGGAGTTTCTGCGCGGCGTGCTGCTGCTGGTCGCCTTGTCGGTGACGGTCGGGTTTCTCTGGCGGCTCGCCCGCACGACGCAGGAGTATTCGATCGCCGTTATCGCGCGCCGCATCGGCGCGGCGCTCTACGCGCGCAGCTTCGCGCACTCGCTGCTGCTGCCGTTCCGCGAGCACGAACAGCGACGCTCGGGCGAGCTGCTGCAGAAGGTCGATAAAGCGCGCGCCGACGCGGAGACGGCGCTCGCCGGAATCGTGAAGTTCTACCTCGCCGGCCTCGCGATCCTCGTCGTGACGATCTATGCGTCGACCATTCACTGGCTGCTCGGCGCCGTCATCTTGCTCCTCATCGCGGCACTGGTGACGTTCGTGCTCGTCATCAGCCGGCCGATCCGCGTGCAGCAGCGTCAGATCACGCTCGCGACCGCGGGCCGCTCCGGATCCGCGACCGAAATGCTGCGCAATCTCGAGATCGTGAAGAGCCTCGGCATCGAGGAGCAGGAAATCTCGCGCATCAACGATGCGAACGACAGCATCCTCCGTCTCGAAGAGCGCAAGCTGCGCCTCGTCCGCCTGCTCTCGTTCGGCGAAGGCGGCGTCGTGACGATCGCGCGCGCGGCGCTGTTGCTCACGATGGTCTGGCTCTCCTACGGGCAGATCGTCACGCCGGGACAGCTCGTGACGCTGTTTTTCTATTCGCACTCCATCTTCACGCCGCTGCTCGTGATCGGACCGGTCGCGGCACGGATGCAGGAGACGCGTGCGACGTTCGACGCGCTCGATACGGTCCTCAGCGAGCCGGCCGAGGCGAAGGCGACCGATGACGGCCGCCTCGGCGCGATCGAGACCATCCGCCTGCGCGACGTCACGCTGCGCTACCCGGCCGCCGACCGCCCCGCGCTCGAAGGAATCGACGTCGAGCTGCACGCCGGGAAAAGCGTCGCGTTCGTCGGCCCGTCGGGCGCCGGCAAATCGTCGCTCGTCAAATTGCTGGTCGGTCTCTATCCACCCACCAGCGGCACGCTCGAGATGAACGGCATCGACAGCGGCGAGATCAATGTCGACGTCATCCGCCGCAGGATTGCGCTCGTCGCGCAGGAACCGTTTCTGTTCGCCGGCACGATCCGCGAAAACCTCCTGCTGGTCGACCCGCAGGCCACCGACGCGCAATGCCTCGCGGCAATCGAGCGCGCCGCCGCGACACCGATCCTCACCCGCGGAGGCCGCGGTCTCGACACGCGCATCGGCGAGTCGGGCCTCCGGCTTTCGGGCGGCGAGCGTCAACGCATCGCCATCGCGCGCGCGCTGATGCGCAATCCGGAAGTGATCATCTTCGACGAAGCGACGAGCAGCCTCGACTCGCTGACCGAGCGGACGATCACCGCCACCATTCGCGACCTCAGCGACTCCACCCGCCTCACCGTGATCATCGCCCACCGCCTCGCCACCGTCGCCCACGCCCACCAGATCTACGTGCTCGACGCGGGCATCATCACCGAGTCCGGCACGCACGAAGAACTGCTCGCCAAAGGGGGCACGTACGCGGCGATGTGGGCCGAACAAAGCCGCCGCGCCGACTGACGACCGGCATGAGCCGTTCCTTCGCGCGCGGCCAACGTTCGCGCGTGCCCTCGGCCTTCTTTCCAGGAGGTAGGGAAAACCGGCTCCCGCGTCACTCCTACACAACACGTCCTGGAAATCGGAGGCATTCATGGGAGATGGTGTTTCGGCGGGAGCTCACCCGCTCACGACAGATCCGCAGAAAGAGCAACTGGAGGATGCGCTGGCGCTCTGCCTCTCCGGCGGCGGCTATCGCGCGATGCTCTTTCATCTCGGCACGCTCTGGTACCTGAACGACGCCGGCTATCTGCCGAAGCTCGATCGCGTCTCGAGCGTTTCGGGCGGCTCGATCACGGCCGGCATCCTCGGCCTGCACTGGTCGCGGCTGAAGTTCGACGCGGCGGGGAAGGCGACGAAGTTCAATCTCGTCATCGATTCGGTCCGCACGCTCGCGCACAACACGATTGACGCGAGCGGGGTGATTCGCGGGATTCTCACGCCATTCACCACCGTCGGCGACCGGATCATTGCGAGCTACAAAAAACTGGTGTTCGGTGATGCGACACTACAGAGCCTTCCGGACAAACCGTTGTTCGTGATCAACGCCACGAACGTGCAGACTGGCTCGCTGTTCCGCTTCTCGAAGCCGTATCTCGGCGACTGGCGCATCGGCATGATCGACCGGCCGGCGACGACACTCGCGCAGGCCGTCGCCGCCTCCTCCGCGTTTCCGCCGATTCTCTCGCCGGCCCGGCTGACGTTTCAGCACAATCAATGGCACAGCCTCAATCCCGGCCATTGTGGAAAGGTGCCGTTCACGACCAACGTCGTACTGACGGACGGAGGCGTATACGACAACATGGGGCTCGAGAACCCCTGGAAGCGCTGCAAGAAAGTCCTCGTGAGCGACGGCGGCGGCAAATACCAGCCTGAAGCCGATCCGCACTCCGACTGGCCGCGCCACGCATTGCGCATCAATGCCACGATCGACAATCAGGTGCGCAGCCTCCGCAAGCGGCAGATCGTGAGCGCGTTTCTCGATCAGAACGACGAGCACAGTGGCGCCTACTGGGGCATGTGGACCACGCCCAGCGATTATCCGGTCACCTCGAAGCTGCCGATTCCGGCCGACCGCGGACTGGACCTCGCACGCACCCCCACCCGTCTCGCCGCAATGCCTCCTGCGTTGCAGAACCGCATCATCAATTTCGGGTACGGCATGGCAGAACGTGCGATCCGCAGCTATTACGACAAGACGGCATTCGCGCCGGATTCGTTCCCCTGTGCCGGCGGCGTGTAAATCATGACCGCCGAACCGGTGACGACTCCGCTGTTCCTGCCGCGCTGGCTGGTCGAGCAATTGATGTTCGGAAGCGGCCGCGTGCGCCGCTTTACGCAGGACACGCCGGTACTGCCGGAC
>DASVUA010000401.1:0-1678 GCA_036387295.1 Thermoanaerobaculia bacterium
CGCTCGAGGTCGCTCGCGTTGTGCGCGCTCGCGCGGAGCGTGATCTCTGTCCGGTCGCCTTTCTCCTCGAACGTCACGGTCGATAGCATCTCAAGGGGCCAGCCGGCGGAGAACGGCGCTCGCATGATGCCACCCTCCTCGTCAGAGAACGAGGCGACGAACACGAGGCGTTCGGGCGCTGAGATTTCGCGGTAAACCCAACGGCCCCACATCGCGCCGCCGGGCGTCTGCATTGCGTAATGCATCATGCCGCCAGGGCGAAGATCGTTCGTGCACGAGATGATCGGGCATGCTTTCGGGCCGAACCATTGCTGGAGGTGATCGCGTTCGGTCCAGACTGCGAAGACGAGGTCGAGTGGAGCGTTGACGGTGTGTGCGGTGGTGAAGTCCTGCTCAGTGTCGGAGGAGGAAAGGGGAGCTGTTTGTGTGTTCATCGGTAATCAGAATTCCTTGTCAGCCAGCTGATTGGTTCACGCTTTAACGATGGTTTTGAAGCCGCCGTAGAGCATGCGTTTGCTGTCAAACGGCATCGTCTTCTCATCCATCCCTTCGCAGAGACGCGGATCCTGCATCACCTTCGCGTTCACCTCGTCACGATGCTCGCGTGACTCGAAGACGATCCAGGCGAAGACGATCGTCTCGCCTGCGTTCGCGTTGATCCCGGTGGCGAACGGGAGGCCGAACTTCACGTCCGTATCGTCTGCGACACACTCGCGATACTCGAGTGCGCCGTGCTCGAGCCAGACCTTTGCGCCTTTCTCGGCCATGGCTTGGTAGGCGGCGAGGTTTTCAGTGGGAACCGGCAGGACGAATCCGTCAACGTAGTGAGACATATGTGTGAGTTGGTTGGTTGGTTGTTGGTGTTTCAATGAACCCGACGAACAAGCGATGCGCGTCCGGACAGAAGACGCCAACTTTTCTCGTGCCATTTCTATTACGCAGCAGGTTGCGATAGCCTGTCCGTTCTTCCATGGCTCGTTCGTCGTATTGATTGACGACTCACACCAACCACTAAAATGATGAACCCAGCTATGGAGACGAACGCGAAGCCTTACATCCTCTTCTTCCGGAACTCGGGGCCGGAAAATTACCAACACCTCACGCCCGATCAGCGTCAGCAGGTGATGATGCGCTGGAACGCCTGGTATGACGGTCTCTCCGCTGAAGGCAAGGCAATCGACGGGCAGCCGCTCGAGCTCGCGACACGCGTCATCTCCGGGAGTGGCGGTGAGCGCGTGATCGATGGCCCTTTTGCGGAAGCAAAGGAGGCAATCGGCGGATATGTGGTGCTGATGGTGAGTGACGTGGAGGAGGCGACCGAGATCGCGCGTCGGCATCCGGGCCTTGAGTACGGCCTCGTTATCGAAGTGCGTGAGATGACGGATAACTGTCACCTCGGCGTCTCTGTCGAGCGACGTGCGCGAGCTCTTGCTGCGGTCTAGCGCAGTGCCTACATCGCCAGCGGAACCGACGCAGCCAAGGGCTGCCGCGTCGCAGCTCGTCGAGCACTTCTTCCGTCACGAGACGGGACGTTTGCATGGCGCCCTCGTGCGCTTGTTAGGCGTGCACAATCTGACGCTTGCCGAAGATGTCGCGCAGGAGGCGATGCTTCGTGCGTTGCGAACGTGGTCGATTGGTGGCGTGCCGGAGAATCCGTCCGCCTGGATCACGCGCGTGG
>DASVUA010000402.1:0-2777 GCA_036387295.1 Thermoanaerobaculia bacterium
GCTCGATCCGAAGGACTTCGCGAATCGCCTCACAAAGCGCGAAACGAGCCAGGAACATCCGCCCATCAATCTGCTCATTACGCCGTTCCGTGAAATGTCGGCCGGACGGGTCGCGGAGGAAGTGCGCCGCCGCGTCGAAGAAAAGCGTGCGACCTCGTCATGGAAGGCGTCGCCGCACCGCGACGCGAAACCGCCGCGCATCATCTACAACCAGTCCACCGTCGCCGGCACGTTGTATTTCGAAGATCTGGTGCGTGCCGTCATCCCGATGACGCAGTGGTGGCAGAAGCTCGCGGCAAAATTCGAGCTCGACCGGCTGCAGGATCTCGACGTGCAGCGGCAGCTCGCCGCCGCCGTGCGCAATCCCGAACATCCGCCGCGCGGCGAGCACCTCCCGAAAATCACGCCGGACGTACTGTGGCTGATCCGCATCGTCGGCGCGGTGGCGCTCGTCCACCGCGAGCGGCCGCTCCCGCCGGTCTTCATGAGCAAAGATGAAGGTCCGGCGAAAGCGACCCCCGAGGAGTGGCTGCCGCTGGTGCATGAAGTGGCGGAGCTGCTCAAAGGGGTGGACGAACAGGAAGCCGAACGGAGCGTTTACTCCGTCGCCCTCAATCGCATCGCCACACCCACTGTCGCGCGCTCGCGCCGTGCAGTCAAAGCGGACGCGGTCGAGCGGGTGTTCGGCACCTCGTGCAAAGACATCCGCTGGGCCATCATCGACAGCGGCATCGACGCCACACATCCGGCATTCCGCGGCGCGAAGAAGAAAAAGCCGGGCGCCGGCAACGATCCGTTTCGCGAGTACGACAGCAGGGTGCGTGCAACGTACGACTTTTCGCAGATTCAGGACCTGCTCGATCCCGAAAACGCCAAAGGTGCGACGCCGACAGTCAAGAAATTAAAGAAGTCGCTCGCCAACGGAACCTCCATCGACTGGAGCGTGCTCGCGCCGATGCTGAGGATTCCGCACGACGAGCATTACGTCGCGCCACAGAGCCATCTCGATCACGGCACACATGTCGCCGGCATTCTCGGCGGCAACTGGGACCGGAGCGACGATCCGGACGAAGACAGTGTGGTCGGGATCTGTACCGACATCGAGCTCTATGACCTCCGCATCCTCGACGACGAGGGCAACGGCGACGAGTTCACCGTCATGGCCGCATTGCAGTTCATCCGCTGGCTGAACTCCACCAACGACTACATGGCCGTGCATGGCGTCAATATGAGCCTCTCCATTCCGCACGACGTTGCGAATTACGCCTGCGGCCGTACTCCGGTTTGTGAGGAGGCGGAGCGTGTGACTTCGTCCGGCATTGTGGTCGTCGTTGCGGCGGGCAATCAGGGCTATCGCAAATACACGACCGCGGAAGGGACGAGCGAGGCCTACAACACCATCAGCATCACCGATCCCGGCAATGCCGAATCGGTGATCACCGTCGGCGCCACGCATCGCGCGCGGCCGCATACCTACGGCGTGAGCTACTTCTCGAGCCGCGGTCCGACAGGCGACGGCCGTCTGAAGCCCGATCTGGTCGCGCCGGGCGAAAAAATCACCTCGGCCCTCCCTGCCGAGTCATCCGGCGTCAAGGACGGGACGAGCATGGCTGCACCGCACGTGAGCGGCGCCGCGGCCTTGCTCATGGCGCGGCACGACGAGCTGGTCGGACGCCCCGCGCGCATCAAGGAAATTCTTTGTGAGACAGCGACGGACCTCGGGCGCGAGCGCTATTTCCAGGGCGCCGGCATGCTCGACATCCTGCGCGCACTGCAATCGGTATAAAGAAAGGAAACCGCCTCATGTTCATCCTCGAAGCGTTGCGCGCGAAGCATGGCGATGCGCTGCTCCTGCATTACGGAACCGAAGCCAATCCGCGCCTCGCGGTGATCGACGGAGGGCCGGGCGGCGTCTATGCGGACGCACTGCGCCCCCGCCTCATGGCCATTCGCGAAGAACGGGAGCTCGACAAAGAGACGCCGCTCCCGATCGACTTCATGATGGTCAGCCACCTAGACGCCGATCACATCACCGGCATCCTCGAACTGATGCGCAAACTGCGCGACCTGCAGCAGGCGAAAAAGCCGGTGCCGTGGGAGATCGAGACCTTCTGGCACAACGCCTTCGACGATCTCACCGGCAATGACGACCTGGCCGTGGGGACTGCGAGCTCCGCATTGTCGACCGCGTCGGTCGGCGAGTTTCTGCGGCTGGAAGGCTCGAACATGCTGGCCAGCGTCGGCCAGGGACGCGAGCTGCGCGACCTCGTGAAGTTCTTCAAGCTGGACGGCAATGCGCCATTCGGCGGGATCGTCAAGACGCCGCATGCGCCGGTGAAATTCGGTCCGCTCGAATTGACTGTCCTCGGACCCGACCAGCAGAACCTCGAAACGCTGCAGGCCGACTGGAACAAGAAGATCAAAGAGCTGCTGAAGAAACCGAGCAAAGCGGCGAAAGCCGAGGTCGCGGCGTACCTCGATAAATCGGCCTACAACCTCTCGTCCATTGTGGTGCTGGCGAAGGCCGACAAGAAAACGATGCTCCTCACCGGCGATGCGCGCGGAGACTTTACGCTCGCTGCATTGCGCAACACCGGGTTATTGAAGGACAACGGAAAGCCGTTCCAGGTGGATCTCCTGAAGCTCCCGCACCACGGCAGCGACCGCAACGTCGACAACGACTACTTCACCAGCATCCGCGCAAAGCATTACGTCATCTCCGCCGACGGCAAATACACGAATCCCGATGTGCCGACGCTGGAAATGATCACGAAATC
>DASVUA010000403.1:0-5481 GCA_036387295.1 Thermoanaerobaculia bacterium
GTTCTGGTGGCCGCTCGCGCGGGATGCGCGGGAGCGGTTCGCGTGGCCGATCGTTTATGACTGCATGGATCTGCATGCGGGGTTTGCGAACGTGCGGCGCGCGGAGGTTGCGCACGAGGCGGCATTGCTCGCCGCGGCAGACGTGGTGACGGTGAGCTCGACGATGCTGGAACGTCACGCGCTCGAGCATCGCCGCGAGGTTGTGATGGTCCGGAACGGCTGCGATTACGAGCACTTTGCGGCGGCGAAAGCGCGGCGCAATGCGAGGCCGGTGATCGGGTTTTACGGTGCGATCTCGGACTGGTTCGACGATGCGCTCGTGGCGGAGCTGGCAAAGCGGCGTCCGGACTGGGATTTTGTGCTGGTCGGCTCGACATGGGGCGGCAGGGTCGCGAAGTTGAGAAGACTGGCGAACGTCTCGCTGCCAGGCGAGCAGCCGTACGCGTCGTTGCCGGAGTGGCTCGGCGGCTTTGACGTCGCCATCATTCCGTTCCGGCGAATGCCGCTGACCGAGGCGACGAATCCGGTGAAGGTGTACGAAATGCTCGCCTCGGGGAAGGCGGTGGTCTCCGTACCGCTGCCGGAGGTCGTGCCGCTGGCGCCGCTGGTGCGGCTGGCGTCCAGCGCTATGGAATTCGAGCGTCAGATTGAAGCGGCGCTCGTCGAGGATTCGGCCGCGGCAGAAGCACGCCGCACCTTTGCGCGTGAGCAAACGTGGGAGCGGCGTTTCGACGTGCTCGCGGCCGCGATCGCAGAACACGTCGCGCGCTGACGCAGTCGCGTGCGGCCCTCCGCGCAACGGTCGCAACCACAACCCATCATCGCGCTGCGACGACCGCTGCGAGATCCGCGAGCGTCTCCGCACGCGAGTACGTGCGCTCCACGACCGCACGCAGTACGCGTCCGGCTGTGCGATTGCTGACCGCTTCGACGGCGAGCCGCGCCAGCGCGTGCGCATCGGTGGCGAGCGAGGCGTGTGCGGCGAGCGGAGCGAGTCCGCGCAACGCGTGCGGAGTGGCGACGAGCGCGCATCCGGCTTCCGCCGCCTCGAGCACTTTGTTCATCTGACCGGTGCCGTAGCGGACCGGAAAGAGCGCGACGCGAATCTGCCGCGCGGCCGCGGCGATGTCGGGTACGGGTGACTCCACCGAAATGCCGTCGCCGCCGTGCATCGCGAGGAGGCGGCGCGAAGCGCGAGCGCCGGCGATGAGCAGCGTCGCATCCGGCCGCGCCGCGCGAATCGCGGGCCAGATCTCGCGCAAGAGCCACTCGACGGCGTCGGCGTTTCCAAAGTACGGAAGGCAGCCCCAGAAGCCGAAGTCGAATTTGCGCGGAGCTTCGTCGAGCGGGCGGAGGTCGACGCCGTTACCGATTGCGGTGGCGTCGAGGTCGTCGCATTCGTCGGGACTGACCACGAGGACGCGGTCGTAAAAACCGGCGGCGTCGGCTTCCGCGCGCGCGATTCGCCGCTCCTCGATGCGCCACAGCGGCCGAAGCGGAGGCGATGCCTGCCGCGCGCGCTCGGCGATGCTGAGGCGCAACGGATCGATCGCGTCGAGCACGTGCAGTCCGCGTGGAAGATGTGCGCGCACCGCCGGATCGAGCCGCGACAACAACACCACCGTGGCGTCGAACCCGCCGCTCTTCTCCTCGGCGCGCGCGATGGCGGATTGCCAGTCATACGCGGAGGCGAAAAGAGCACTCGCGGCGCCGCGCCGCGGCAACGCCAACCCGAGCGCTGCACCACGGACGAACGATCGCTGCAGCGGCTCGAATCGAAAGCGCGGTGCGCCGGCCGGAACGCTCCCGCCGGGCGATATCAGCGTCACGTTCGCGTCGCGCTCCAGCGCCGCGAGCCAGATCGTGGCGCGCAGCCGGTCGCCGGTAAACGGCGGCCATGGAAAGCGCGACGAGAGGAGCAGTACGTTCATCAACGCCGCACGCGCGTCCAGCGACGGAGCGCTTTCGGGATCATCGCGGCCGCGACGAGCCACGACGCGGCCAGACGCAACGCCGCACGCGGCGAGGTGCGTCCGGTGAAGAGCGCGACGTCGATGAGCGTGCTCGCCGCGATGACGGCGCCCGCGAGCGTGAAGCCGCGCCACATCAGAAACGCACCGGTCGCGACGCGCAGCGGCACGGTCAGCGACAGCGGCCGCCCGAAGATCTCGACGAAGAACGCGAGCCCTTCGATCGGGCGATGCGCAATGTGCGCGGCGAATGTCGTGGCGCGCTTGAACAGCAACTCGTAGCGGCCGACGAGCCAACGCGCGCGCTGCGAGCCGGCATCGTGAATCGAAGGCGGCTTTTCGTCCAAGACGATCGCATTGCGCGGCGCCATCCGGATCTTCGCGCGATACAGAAGCAATGAGGCTTCGAGATCTTCGACGCGCGTGCCGAGGCGCGGGACGACGTCGAGGAACGTCGGCGCGCGAAAGGCGGAGCCGGTACCGCGCAGACGCACGTTCCAGCCGAACGCCTCCCGTCCGCGATCTTCATCCGATTGCGCGGCGCGCTCGGAATCGGCCGCGCCTCCTTCCCCGCCGTGCAGGAACGTCTGCAACGAATCGGCGTCTGCAGGCCAGGCGAAGTGCTCGAAGAACGACGGCGAGAGACGCGAGCCGACGTCGAGCAGCAACACCGAACCAGCGGCTTCAATCGTCGCGCGGTGCTCGCGCGCGAGCCACTCCAGCGCCGCCGCTTTGGTCGGACCAGCCGGCTCTTTCACCACGACCTCGGCGCCGAGCGCGCGCGCTGCAGCTTCCGCTTCGGCGTCCGCGCCATCGAGCAACAGCAACACGCGCGCTCCACGCGCCGAGGCGATCGTCGCGGCAACGAGCTCCCCTTCGGCGCGCGCAGGGATGATCACCAGTGGCCGTGCGTCGTCGCGCGGCGATGCTTCGCGCCTCCTCGCCGTTCGCGCGCGCAGAAACAGGCAGCCGCGCACCACGGCGTCCGCAGCACAAAGCGCGGCGGGAGCGGCGATGAAAACAGTGAGGACCAACGCGGCCGGAAGAGTAACAGACCGCGTGCTATCGTTTCGGGGCAACGGATGCGCACGATTCTTTTCGTCTTCGGCACGCGCCCCGAGGCCATCAAGCTCGCGCCGGTCATCGAACAAGCGCGTCGCGATCCATCGCTTCGCGTGCGCGTCTGCGTCACCGGCCAGCACCGAGAGATGCTCGCGCAGGTGCTGCAACTGTTCGGCGTCACGCCCGACGCCGATCTCGACATCATGCAGCCCAATCAAACCCTCGGCGACGTGGCCGCGGCGGTGCTTTCGAAATTGTCGGCGGTGTTTCGCGAGCTGCGTCCCGACCTCGTCATCGTGCAGGGCGACACGACGAGCGCGCTCGCGGCCGGGGTGGCGGCGTTCTACGCCGGCATCGAGGTCGCGCATGTCGAGGCCGGGCTGCGCAGCGGCAATCCGTATGCGCCGTGGCCGGAGGAAGCGAACCGCCGCCTGCTGACCGTCGTGACGCAGATTCATTTCGCGCCGACCGACGGTGCGCGCGCGAACCTGCTCGGTGAGGGCATCGATCCGGCGCGCGTCCATGTGACCGGCAATACCGTCATCGATGCACTGAAGACAACGGTCGAGCGGATCGGCAGCGATGACGCGTTGCGCGCGCGCCTCGAGGCCGAGCTCCCGTTCCTCGATTCGCAACGGCGTTTGATCCTCGTCACCGGCCACCGCCGCGAGAACTTCGGGCCGGGATTCGAATCGGTCTGCGCCGCGCTCGCGGAGCTGGTGCGCGCGCATGCGGACATCGAGATCGTCTACCCGGTGCACCTCAATCCGAAGGTCCACGATCCAGTTCATCGCATCCTCGGCGGATGCGAGCGCATTCATCTCATCGATCCGGTCGACTACGTTTCGTTCGTCTACCTGATGACGCGGAGTGAGCTGATCCTCACCGACTCCGGCGGCGTGCAGGAAGAAGCGCCCACACTCGGCAAGCCGGCGCTGGTGATGCGCGAAACGACCGAGCGCCCCGAGGCGGTGGAGAGCGGAAACGTGCGGCTGGTGGGGACGGGGCGCGAGTCGATCGTGGCCGAAACATCGCGGCTGCTGCGCGACGCCGCGCATCGGCAGTCGATGAGCCGTCCGAGCGACGTGTTCGGCGACGGCAAGGCTTCAGAGCGCATCGCGGCGATTCTCAGCGCACGCGCCAGAGTTGAGCGCCATCATCCTCATAGATGAGGTCCATCCCGCCATCGGCACGCGGGCTCGCGCAGCGCCGCTTCGCGACGAGAAAGTAGCGCGCGTCGATGCGACGCATTCGCTCGGCGATTGCGCGCGTGCCGTCGGCACCCGCGAGCACGCGCTCGTATGAATGCGGGCCGGTCACGTCGCCGAGCAGCTCCCCTTCCGCGTACGCCTTCAGCCGTTCGCCGCCGCAGGCGTACAGCCGCTCCGCTCCCGCGCGCCGCACGGCGCGATATTCGGGAACGCGGCGCTCGAGCCACGCGTGCTGTTCCGCGGTGGTCGCAGGCGGGACGCCTTGCAGCACGACGCGGTAGCCGGCGTACGCGAGTCCCGGAGCGATCGCGAGAATCGCCGCGAACGTCGTCGCTTTCGGCCAGCGCCTCGCCAGTTCCACCGCTGCCGCGACGCTGATGAGAGGCAGGAGCGGCACGAGGTAACGTGAGTCCGGCGGGAGGAACTCGTACAGGCCGGCGTAAACGGCACTCAGCAGCAGGAGGATGCGATAACGCGTGTCGCGAATCGCTCCCGCAATCACCAGCAACACGAGCACGGCGAGGAATGGTGTGATCGGTGGCTGCAGGCCGGCGCGTTCGCGCGCGAACGTCACGTCCCAGATCAACCGCGGGAGCCGTGCGAAATCCGGCAGGTGTTTCGGCGGCGTCCAGACAGTGAGTCGTCCGTACGGAAAGACGATGTCCCGCGTCTGCACGAAGATCCAGATCGTCATCGGCAATGCGGCTGCAGCACACGTCAATGCGTAGACGGCCGCGGCGCGCGGTCGCTTGACGAGCATCGCCAGCGCGGCGAAGGCGAACCATGCGCCGAGGTACTTCACGCTGCAGGCGGAGCCGAGAAAGAGGCCGGCCAGCACGTAACGTCGATGGCCGAGCGCGTAGAAACCGGCCACGACGAACAGCGTCAGCGCGATCTCCACATAAAGCACGGTGGCCAGCTCGATCACCAATGGACTGCCGATGAACATCGCCGCCGCGAGCCATGATGCGCGCGGGTCGTACTCGGCCGCCCAGGTCATGAGCAGCAGGACGACGATGATGAATTCGACGAGCGACACGAGATGCGTCGCGGAATCGCCGAGCAGGAAAAACGGAGGGACACATAACAGCTCGTGCAGCACCGGAAAGACAGGAAAGCGCAGCGCTGGAAGAACGATCAGTCCCCCCTGCGCGGCGAACGCGCGCACGAACGGAAGATGGTAAAGCGTCTCATCGAACGCCTGCGGCGGATAGAGCGCGAGAACTCCGACTGGCAGC
>DASVUA010000404.1:0-1822 GCA_036387295.1 Thermoanaerobaculia bacterium
GCGGCAGCTGACGCTGCCGCGAGTGATAGCGGCGACTGTCGTCGCCGCACTCCAGATCAAACGCGCGTTTCGCGCCGCGAACGCCAGTTCACGAATCCAGCGGCCTTTGTTGGAGTGCCCTTGAATTCAGTTTGGCGGAGGAGGTGGGATTCGAACCCACGGTACCCGTCAGGGTACGGCGGTTTTCAAGACCGCTGCCTTAAACCACTCGACCACTCCTCCGTGGTGACGCGGAACATCAGATCAGGGCAATAGATTCACGTCGAGCGTGATCTTGAGGCGCAGGCGTTTGTGCTGGCGCAGCTCGTCCATCGAGAGGTTGAGCGGGATGCTCACTTCCTTCACCAGGCCGTCGTTGTTGCGGCGTTCGGGTGCGGCAGGTTGCGGCGTCGCGGCGGGCGGCGGCGTGGCGACGGTTCGCGCGGGCGGCTGTTCACCGAGCACCGGGAGCGATTCGAGAATCCCCTGCGGAATCGGGATCTCGATCGACGTCGTCGGCACTTCGATCGGCGTTGCGGCGGAGCCGAAGTTCGGCGAGAAGTAGTCGGTCACGTCGTCGAACGGATTCGTGAAGACTGACGTCGCCGGCGCCGGAACGAGCTCCGTTGCGACGAGCGGAATCGAGTGGTCCGAGGCGTCGTCGTCGAGCTCGAACTCCGACTCGACGCTGCGTGCCGGTGCGGACGCGGTCGCCGGCGCAGCCGCGGGAGCAGTTGCCGCCGCGCGCGCGGCCGCCGGTGCAGGAGGCGCAGGTGCGGGAGCGTCGGCAAACGGATCGCTCTCCTCGTCATCCCAGAGCGATTCGGTCGTCCCTTCGGCGGGCTGGGTACGCACGTTGAGAATCTGAATGTCTTTTTCGAGCGGCTCGGCGCCTTCGAGCCCGTATTTCTTGACGAGGTGGGCGAGCACGAGCTGCGTGATGCCTTTGATCGTTTCCTCGACGCCGAGCCCCGTCGTGGCGACCGATTCGTACGACGGCACGCCGATCTTGTTGACCTCTTTCTCGAGCTCCGGCAGCGAGAGCGCGTTCGGCAGGTCGCGCTTGTTGTACTGCATCACGAGCGGCATCTCGCGCATCCGGATGCCCTGCCGTTTGAGGTTGTCTTCGAGGTTCTGCAGCGACTCGAGATTGGCGTCGACCGCAAAGTCCTGGCTGTCGGCCACGAACACGACGCCGTCGGCGCCCTTGAGCACGAGCTGCCGCGTCGAGTTGTAGTAGACCTGGCCCGGCACGGTGTAGAGCTGCAGCTTCGTGCGCATGCCGCGGATCTTGCCGAGGTCGAGAGGAAGGAAGTCGAAGAAGAGCGTCCGGTCCGTCTTCGTCGCCAGCGAGAGCATCTTGCTCTTGTTGTTCGACGGGAGCGAGTCGTAGACGAACTGAAGGTTCGTCGTCTTCCCGCACAGACCGGGACCGTAGTACACGATCTTGGCCGTGATCTCTTTGGTGGCGTAGTTGAAGAGGACCATTGGATGTACCGAGTCCGTGGAGAGTAGCCAATTTGTGTGAGACAGGCAATGTCGCCTGACCTATGATCGCCACCTTTTGGAGGTGAGCATGAGGTCGAGGCGCATCGCCGCCGTTCTGCTTTTCCTTGCCGCACCACTGCTGCACGCCGATGCGCCGGGCGTTTACGCCATCACCGGCGGCACCGTGCATCCGGTCTCCGGGCCCGCGATCTCGAACGGAACCGTGATCGTTCGCGAGGGTCTGATCGAAGCGGTCGGTGCGAACGCGAGCGTCCCCGCCGACGCGACCATCATCGACGCCGCCGGCGCGCACGTGTATCCCGGTCTCATCGATGCGCAGACGTCGATGGGCTTC
>DASVUA010000405.1:0-4296 GCA_036387295.1 Thermoanaerobaculia bacterium
GAGCCACGTCATTTCGTGCGGCGCATTGCCGATCCGGTTTCGGGGAGCGTCACGACGCTCGACGAGTATTGCGCGGGCAATCAGGTCGTCACGATCAGCGGGCAGCGCGTCGCCATTGCGGATTACGGCAAGCAGGAAGTGCTGGAGATCGATCGCGAGGCGGGCACGTACAGCATCACGAAATTCGACGAGCTGGCGCGGGCGAACGAGCAGTTGCGGCCGCGCAATCAATCTGCGCCTAACGTCGAGATCGAGGTGACGCGGGTCGACCGGAGCGTCACCGTCACCCGCGGCGCGCTCGAAGTCCTCATCGGTGCCGCGTATCCCAATCCACAGATGCCCGATCGGGAAGCGATCGTGGCGAAGACGCGCGTGCGCGACGGACGCTTTCAGGCGGCGTCGAATGCCGCCGGGACGGCGGACGTGCATGCGTTGCCGACCGAACAGACCATGACCGTGGAGACGGGCGGCGAGCGGATCACGGTGCGGAACGAGATCGTCGCCGTCACCAGCGACCGCGCACCGCAGCAGCTGCTCCTCATTCCTCCCGGCGCGACGCTCGTCGAATCGCACCTCACCCGGCTCGCCCGCGAACTGCGCGAGCTCGATCAACTTCCCGGCAAGCAGTAGCGCCGCGCTCCCATGATCGTCCGCCGCCTCTTTGCCGCCGTTGCTGTCGCCATCTCGCTTTTTGCGGGAGCGGTGCTGCCGGCGCGTGCGGGTGAGGTTGCGCGTGGCGAGCTCGCGATCGTCGACATCGGCCTGGAAGTCGATCGCACGCCGGTCGCAGCCGCGACCGGTATTCCGAGCACGCTGCAGACGATCTTCGGCGGCAAGACGAACGACGACGCGCCGGCCGCCCCCGGCCTCTCGGTCCTGGGCGATCTGATCGGACCGGGCATCGACGCGCCGATCACGCTGGCCGCCATCCCTGGAAAGAAGTTCGCCCTCCCGGCGCTGAATACGACCGGCGAATACACGCTGCAGAACATCCGGCTGGTCGGTGCGAACGGCGAGTTCCTGCAGGCGAGCGTGCCGTCGTTCGCCACGATCAACGTCAGCGATGCGCTGAAAACCACCGTCCGCGTCCGGCAGCTCACGCCCGAGGAAATGCGCGAGCGCGGCATCCTGCTCGACCCGCGCAACTACGAAGTCTACGAATACACGTTCATCTTTTCGGTCGATCAGACCGAAGTCGAAGTGCCGTATCCGGTCATCGTCGACAAGGTGCGCGGGGGGACGGTGCAGTTCGGACAGGGCGCTCAGTCGCCCCCGCCGCTGCCGCGCAATGGCTCGAGGCAGCGGTTCGTGCCCGCGCCGCGCAAAGTGTTCGACATCGGCGTGCCTGGCGATCTGCCGAAAGAGGCGGAAGACGCTAAAGAGAAAGAAGGGCGCGTCTCGCCGCCGCGCCTGCCGGCCGCGCTGGTGATGCCGACCGGTTTCGGCGTTCTGCATCAATTCTTCGCCGTCATCCTCGAAGTCAGCAACGCCACCGAAGACGGCAGCCAGGTGCGTCTCGACTCCGTCACCGCGTCGTTGCGCGCGCCGCTGCAGATGCGCGTCTCGAAAGTGGTCCCGGCTGTTTCCCTCGGACAACCGGTGCCGGTCAAAGACGAGAAAACCGGCGCCACGTTCCTCGTGGCCGGCGGACGCGGCACCGCCGAGTGGACACTCGAAGCGATGAAGAGCGGCACGCACACCATCGACATCGACGTGCAGGCCACGTATCAGAAACCGGGGCAGGACGACTTTCCGATGTCCGGCAAAGTGTCGACTTCGATCGTCGTCAGCGACCCCCGCTTTCAGGTCAACTTCTCGCACCCCGACACCGTGCGCAAAGACGAGCGGTACACCGCGTACGCGTTCGTCACGAACCTCAGCGAACAGCGGCAGCACGTGATTCTCGACACGAGCGAGATCCCCGCCTGCACCTCTGGCGGCGCGCTCGAGAACATCTGCAGGACCGAAGGCGACGGCAAGTTCGAGCTCGATCTCGAACCGGGCCAGATGACGCCGGTGCCGTACAAGCTGCGCTCGAAAGTGACGGGCAAAGTCTTCGCCGCCGCGGGATCGGCGAACGACGAAACGCTCGGTGTCAGCGTGCGGCTGACCATGGGCGTCAGTACGTCCGGCATTCCGCTCTCGCCCGCGACGCTGCTCCTGCCGTATTACGCGCAGTTCCTCCCCCCCGAGTTCGTCGAAGCAAACCTGCAGCTCCTCGGATTGGGCTACAGCCTCGCCGTCGCACCGCTCAACAAGATGACGGCCGCCCATCCGCGCGTCATTACGACGGATGTGTTCACCCGTGCGCAGGAGCTGGCGCGCGCTGGACAGCGGATCTTCATCGCCCGCGCGCAGCGTGACGTCGATGTGGCGGCGGAAGACCGCGACGCGATGACGCACCTCGCGCTCGATCTGCTCGACAACGTCGAGCGCGTCGAGTTGCTCCCGCGCCTTCCGCCGCTGCAGGAGTGGGATGAACTGCGCCGGAGGGAAGAAGCAGGACGCCGTTCTGCCGCCGCGATGGCGCGCGAGCTCGAGCGCACCGCGCGCCCCGCGGCCACGCAGTTCGTCGACGACGTTGCCTCCACCACGTCGCATCGCGCGCCGTTCCTCTTCGCGTACGCGCATGGCGCGGCGGTCGAAGGACTCTCCTCATCGGCCACACCTCCGGCGTCTTCACCAGTACGCAGGCGTTGGCTCGCGCAGGACAGCGGATCTTCTCGCCGGCGAGCAGCGCGACGAGACTTGGCGGCGGAAGACCGCGACGCGATTGTGGTAATCAGTTCCTCGGCTGGTCCAGCCTCGCCTCGCTCAGCCAGTCGAACAACTCTTGCGCGCGTGCTCTGATCTCAAGCACTCGCCGTTTGGCCTCTCGTCGGTCCTCCCACCGACCCTCAGACGTGTTGTCCAAGACTGACAGCATCGCCGTGGTCTCGTGCGCAATGCTGTGAAGGGAGGCGAGGAGATCGGCGGTTGACATGCGAGTAGGACGATGCAGCCAACGCGGTTGGAAGGCCGCCGCTTGCTTCGGCTTTCACGGTCGCGCGGTTAAACGACGCTCAGTATAGGGTCACTCCCGGGGCTTGTCGAAGGGCCGGAACAGCTCGGACGGGTTAATGTCCAGTGCGGCCGCTAGCTTAACGATGTTGTCCAAGCAGGGATTGCGTCTGCCGCGCTCCACGTCGCCCACGTAGTTTGGGTTCAACCCGGCGCGCTCCGACAGGCGCGCCTGCGACAGGTCCCGCTCCTCGCGAAGCGTGCGCAGGTGCTCTCCGAACGATTGCAAAGGGGTGCGTGGCACGAGGTGTAGCGTCACCTGCTGTGAGTGTATACACCATGCTATGTGTATTGACACCATGCTATGAGTGTTACATACTATGAGTGTGAAACCTGACTGCAATCTCCTGCCCTCTGATCGCAAGGCGATCCGTGCAATCTTTCTTGCGCGGCGAACCGCCTACCCAATGCGCGACGCGGCAAACCTGCTCCGTTTGAGTATGGCCGACGCGTTGGCATGGGCCGAATCTGGCCAGCTTCACGTGGCGCCGGCGCGAACGCGCGAGCAACTCGTCAACGCGCTCGTGACCTGGCGGGACCTTGCGTCCGCCGCCCTGCTGCGGTGGAACGTCATGCAGATCAATGAAGCGCTTGCCGGGGAGGCAGACCGCGTCCTCCCTCGGCTCCTGCGCTTGGCGGAACTGCGCTCGGTGCAACTTCCTGAGTATCAGGTGCGCCTGCTCGAAGCGGTCGCGCGAGACGCAGGGGTTTCCGTCGACGAGTTGGTTTTCACTGCGCTGCTCGACCTAGAGACAACCGGCTCACCGGACGAAATTGAGAATCTGCTTCCCGGCTATAAGGAAGCCATTACTTTTCCCGATGCTTGACTCTGAACAATGGCGAGACCGTCTGCGTACGGCCGTTCAGCGCACTGGGAAGAAGCACAGCGTGGTTGCGCACGAAGCTGACATTGCACCGGAAACGCTGTCACGCGTCCTGAATGGTACGCACGCACATCCGTCCTTTGCGACTGTTGCGAGCATCGCGCACGCCTGCGGCGCGACGGTGGGTTGGTTGCTGAACGAACGATCGTTCACCTTTTCAGAGGAGGACCGGCGGTGTGTGAGAACGGCTGTCGCGATTCTCGATCGCGAGACGAAGGAGCAGGTTTGAAGAGTTTGTATCCATTGCTTGAGCTGGCGGACGCTCGGACCGACGAACCCGCGGTGCTGGTCGTCTGGCATATCCGCGCGTTGCATGCCGTCGTTGTTGGTCGCGACGTGGTGACCCGCGTTG
>DASVUA010000406.1:0-3806 GCA_036387295.1 Thermoanaerobaculia bacterium
GGCTTCCGAAGAAAGAGCGAGGGGTCATCCGATCGGCACCGGCGCCGCGCGCCGTTCGACCGCTCGGGATGACACACCTGGCGATGGACGCCCCCCAGTTGTCATCCTGAGCCGCGAAGACGGCGAAGGACCTTCCAGCGAGCAACAGAGAAGATCCTTCGCGCTCTGCGGGGCTCAGGATGACAAAGTTGGGAGCGCGCGCGTCCGTCCTGCAACGTGTCATTCCGAGCGAAGCGAGGAATCCCCTGCCGACAGCACGACGATCGCGAATCCGCAGGGGATCCCTCGACTGCGCTCGGGATGACACACATTGGGCGACGACGACAGCCTGCCTGCAAACGACAAACGCCGGACTCTTGCGAGTCCGGCGTTTTTGCTGGTGCGAAAGAAAAGCGGTCTTACGCGGTCTGCAGCATGCGGACGGCGACTTTCCACTCGCGGCGGGAGTGGCGGACGTGGCGGCGGGAGAGTTTTTGGGTGGCGCGCCAGGCGGCGCCCTGTTTCTGCTCTTCGACGGCTTTGCGCCAGAGGGCGATCGCTTTGTCGAGGTGCTCGCTGGCGACGCCGAGGCGGCGGCGGGCTTCTTCGGCGAGAGTGCCGGTGGCGCTTGCCATCTTCGGTTCCACACCTTTGAGGGCGGCGCTCATCCGCGCCTGCTCGATCTGCGGGAGGGGCGTGGTGAGGAGGTGATCCGCGAGGCCGACTCCCCGCAGCGCGGCGATGAACCACTTGGCCGGATCCCAGTCGTACCAGCGGATGCCGTTGCGGAAGTCTGCCGGGAAGCGGTGATGGAAGGAGTGATAGCCCTCGCCGAGCGTCACGAACGCGACCATCCAGTTATCGCGCGCCGAGGCGTCGCCGTTGAAGGCGGGCTTGCCGAACATGTGCGCGAGCGAGTTGACGAAGAACGTTGTGTGGTGGATGACGACGATACGGCTGAAGCCACCCCACAGCAGGCCGGCGATCGGATCGCCGAACGCGGCGCCGATGAGCGTCGGCAGGCCGAAGCCGGCGACGATCAACAGCTCTTTGTTCCAGCGGTGCTGCCACATCACGATCTTGTTCGCGAGCAGGTCGGGCGAGTTCGCGAACGTCGTGTCGGTCTTCGGGTTCTTGTAGAAGATCCAGACGATGTGTGCCCACCAGAAGCCGCGGTGGATGTTGTACGGATCCCAGTCTTTGTCGGCGTACTTGTGGTGCACGCGGTGTGCGGAGGACCACCAGAGAATCGAGTTCTCGGCGGCCATGGCGCCGAAGAACGCGAAGAAGCTCTGGACGATCGGGTGTGCCTCGTAGCTCTTGTGCGAGAAGAAACGGTGGTACCCGGCGCAGATCGACATACCGACAGCGAGGTACATGCCGAGGAGGAGGAGCGGCATCCAGAGCTTCAGCCCGACCGAATACGTGTATGCGGCCGTGCCGACGATGCCGACGACGGGTGTGAGACTGAGAAAAATGATGTTGACCCAGTCTTTTTTCAATTTCTGCTGCTGAGCTTCGATGATGACACCTCCAGATGTTCGGACCACGTAGTATGCACTTGCGGAGTCTGTCTGAGAACGTACGTTACCGTTTCGCTATTCGCACTCGCGCTCGCTGGCGGGGCTGCGGACCATCATGCGAAAGCGCGGCGACTGGTCGCGGAGGCGCAGCAAACATCGAACCCGATCCGCCTGTTCATGCTCGCGCTCGACATCCGAAAAGAGCTCGATGCGGCGATTGCAGCCAACGCTGACAACGTGGAAGCGCGCCTCGATCTGGTCCGCTTCTTCGTCATGACCCCGCGCATCGCCGGCGGCGATCTCGGGGCCGCCCGCGCGCAGGTGAAGGAGATCGCGCGCCGCGATCCTGCCCGCGGCCACTTTGCGCGCGGCTACATCGCCTATCGCGGCAAGGATTTCGGCGTTGCCCGGCTCGAGCTCCGCGAGGCGATCCGCCTCGGCGACGCGGCGACGCGCAGGCTGGCGATGCAGTGGCTCGGATGGCTGTCGCAGGAGTCGCAGCAGTGGAACGACGCGTTCGCGATCTTCACCGAGCTCGGTGACGAACAGGAGCTCGTGCGGACCGAGACGTTCTGCCGGTGTACGAGACCGAAACAGTAGTTTGGAGTGCGGCGGCAGAGCCGCCGCGTTAGAAGGCCGCAGCAGAGCTGCGGCTGACAGCGGCTTTGCCGCTGTGTAGAAAGCGGCGGCTTTGCCGCCGCACTCCAAACTAAGGCGGGGGCATTTTTCCGGTTGCGCCTGGGGGCCTTTTCCGGTCGCCTTCGAGCGTGCGGTACTCGAGCTCGTGGCCTGTGCGCGCGGCGCGCAGCATCAGGCCGCCGCGGGCCATGTCGCCCAGGCCGGCGAACGCCGTCGGGAAGCGCAGACGATTGCCGAGGATCGGCCAGAGCACGTCGACGTACTTGCCGGTCGCGACGCTGCCGAGGAGGATCACCTGCGCGTCTTCTTCGAGCGCGCGGGCGAGGAGCGATGCGTGCTCCTTCAACGGCTTCACGTAACTGCGCGTCGCCACGTCGACGTCGATTTTTCGCATCCGCTTCATCCGCTCCTCGGTGATGCGCCAGTCGGGCGGGACGAGTCCGTAGCCGGGCGTGATCACGAAGATGCCGTCACCGCCGACGACCGGCGAAGGCTCGGCAAACGCGCGGGCATACGCGATCTTTCCGCGAAAGTAGAGCGCGCTCATGAACGCGAACGCATCGCCGATCTCGACGCCTTCTTCGGTCCGGTAGCGCTGCGCCAGCGCGAACCTGGCGCGCGGCGACATGAGCTGCTTTGCCCGGAGACCGTTCAGGCTCGCGGGCGACAGGAGGAAGAGTTTCGCGGGCACTGCGGGCGATGAACGGGAGCCGGAAGGAACATTGTTCCCGGACGGGGAGGCGTTTCGCGGGTGTGAGTGGAGCGGCGGGCTTGGAAGGACGTTCCAGTGTGCAACAGGGAAGGTCCTTCGCCGTCTTCGCGGCTCAGGATGACCAAAGCTCGCGCGGCGACGATGCGCCGCTCCACGAATCAAACCGCGGCGCAACCCTGCTTACCGCGCGGCGGCGAGCGACAAGCCTTGCAGGGCTTTGGCGAGGTATTGGCCCGTGGGGCTGGCCTTTACTTTGGCAATGTCTTCGGGCGTGCCTTTCGCGATGACCCGTCCGCCGCCGTCGCCCCCTTCGGGGCCGAGGTCGAGCACGTGATCGGCGGTCTTGATCACGTCGAGATTGTGCTCGATCACGACGACCGTGTTGCCGCGATCGACGAGGCCGTGCATCAGGTGCAGCAGCTTCGCGACGTCGTCGAAATGGAGGCCGGTGGTCGGCTCGTCGAGGATGTAGAGCGTCTTGCCGGTGGCGCGTTTGGCGAGCTCTTTGGCCAGCTTCACGCGCTGCGCTTCGCCGCCGGAGAGCGTCGTCGACGACTGCCCGAGCGTGATGTAGCCGAGGCCGACTTCGTCGAGCGTGTGAAGGATGTTGAAGATCCGTGGAACATTGCGGAACACATCGAGCGACTGCTCGACCGTCATGTCTAGGATCTCGGCGATCGAGAAGCCTTTGTACTTCACCTCGAGCGTCTCGCGGTTGTAGCGCTTCGCGCCGCAGACGTCGCACTTGACGTAGATGTCGGGCATGAAGTGCATCTCGATCTTGATCTGCCCGTCGCCTTTGCACGCCTCGCAGCGGCCGCCCTTCACGTTGAACGAGAACCGCCCCGGTCCGTACCCGCGCATGCGCGCCTCGGGCGTACCGGCCATGAGATTGCGGATCTCGCCGAAGAGCTGCGTGTACGTCGCGGGATTCGAGCGCGGCGTGCGGCCGA
>DASVUA010000407.1:0-3230 GCA_036387295.1 Thermoanaerobaculia bacterium
CATGCGTCGGTGCGGCCGCGAGACGGCGTCTCGCCCGGCGAGGTCGTCGCATCGCGCGGCGTCACCTCGCGCTGCGGACGATCGCCGCCGCGGTCGCCGACGCGATCGCGCCAGGCGCCGCCTTCGCGCGTCGCCGGTGCCGCCGGCGTACGATCCGCTCCGCCGATCGAGCGAGGAGTCGCGGCCGGATCGCGTGAGATGCGGCCTTCCCCGCCACCACCCGAACGGCGGCGTCCTTCGATTCCGCCGGTTGCAGGAGCGGCCGCCGAGCCGCCGCGCGGCAGTGAGGCCGTCGGCGAACCGGCTGCAGGGGCGGCAACCGGACCGCGAGCGCGAACGACGCGATCACGGATCGTGGTGCCGAGGTCATTGTCGCGGCGCATGAACGGCGTGAGATCGGTCGGCGGTGCGCCGGTCTCGCGGCCGGTCATCCGGCCGTCCAGACCGCGGCGGCGAATGGCCTCCGCCGGATCGCGCAGCTCTTCACGCGTGAAACGCGCCGGGCCACCGGCAATCGGCGTGTAGCCGTCCTTCACCCGGCCCAGCCGCGCCTTGACTGCGTCCGTCGTCAGTGCGGCGCGGTCGATGCGATGCGAGACGAGCGTGTTGGAGTCGACGAACGTCCAGGGACGGACGTCGAAGTCGCCCAGCCGCACGCGGCCATAGAAGCCGAAGCCGCGGCCATACGCGCCGTAATTGCGGTACGGCTGGTAGGCCCAGTTGTAGTACGGGCGATAGCAATCCCACCAGCCGGCCGGCGCCCAGCCGACGTAGCTCGGACCGTACGTCCAGTAAACCCACGCTGGCGAGTAGCCGTAACCCGGCACCCAGTACCAGCCGCCGAAGCCGGAGTCGAACGCCCAGCGTCCGTAGTGATACGTCCCCCAGCCCCACGGGTCGTACGAAACCCAGACGAGCGAGCCGCCGCGTCCGTGGTGCCAGTAGCCGTTGTAGTACGGGCGCCAGCCGACCGCGACCTGCGGGCGCCACGTCCAGCCGATGCCGGCGACGTGCACCCAGCGGCCGTGGTCATCGAGGTCGTCGGCCCAGTAGCCGAGGCGGCGATCGACGTAGCGGTTCTGATAGCGGTCGAAGCGATCGGCGCGCTTGAGGAACCAGCGCTCGAAATCGTCGGCTGCATCGCGCTGGTCGCCGGCGAGGTCGTAGACGCCGCGCTCATCGACGGTCGCCGAATCGCCGGAGCGGAGGCGCGTGGTGCGCGACGGCGTCCGCACTTCGATCGCGCCCGCGAATACGGTCACGCGGTCGCGGCCGTTCGCATCGCTCTCCACGGAGTACACCGACTCGCGCTCTGCAACGTAGCTCGCGCTGTCGGTGTCGAGGCGGACGTAATCGCGGCCGAGGTCGGTGCGGTGCACCGCGATCTTGCCGTAACGCAGCTCGACTACCGTCTCGCTGTCGTCGCCTTCGTACGCATCGAGCACGGAGCGCACGCGCAGAGCGGTGGTCCGGTCGATGCCGATGATGTTGCCGTCCGAAAGGCGAACCTCGGCGCGGCCGCGGCGGGCGGTGACGATCTCGTCACCTGGATAAATCGGGAGATTCCGGTGCGCTTCGATTTCGCGGCCGTCATCGCCCGATCTGACGACCGTGCCGCCGTCGTCATACGAGAGATAGGACTGATGGCGATCATCTTCAGCGAAGGAAGTGACGGCCAGTGCCATTGAGAGAAGGGTAAGAAGAAGGGCTTTTTTCATGGGACTCTCCTGCAACGTCCGGGCGGTCCGGTTGCGGTGCACGTGCCACGGTACGGCTGAGTATTCCGCCTTTGCTTTCAGCAACTTAGCTTCTGAGGCGCCGTCGCGTGTGTCCTGATTCGGTGAATGCCGTCCGAGGGTGAGGACAGCGTCGCCGGACGAACCTAAGTGCCGTAGGAGAGGCGGGTGGCGAGGATCTCCGGCAGCCCCGCTTTGAGGATCGCGGACTGCGTTTTCGCGATGTCGTACTCGACGCGAAAAAACTGCGCGGTGTGCTTTTCTGTATCGAGGATGATGAACGCGGAGTCCGGATTGCGGTCGCGCGGCTGGCCCACCGAACCGGGATTGATGAGGTAGCGCAGCTTCGGATCGAGCTTCACCGTTGCCTCGCCTCGCACCGCGAACCCGCTCACGTTCGACTCTTCGTCGATCGAAAACACCGCCGGCAAATGCGTGTGGCCGTAGAGGATGAACGGCGCCTTGTAGAGCGCGAGCACCTGCGCCGCGTGATGGACGTTGAAGACGTACTCGTCTTCGTCGTACGGCGAGCCATGACAGAGCATCGCCTCGTTGTGCGTCAGCGGCCCTTGCACGAGATCGCGAAGAAAGCGGCGGTTGGTCGGGCTGAGATGCTCGCGCGTCCAGAGCGCGGACGCTTTCGCGGCGTTGTTGAAGCCATCCGCGTCGCCGAGCCCCGACGCCACGCGGTCATGGTTGCCCCGGATGAACACCTTGCGCGTCTTGAGCGTGCGCATGGTGTCCAGAATCTGGTTCGGATGCGCGCCGTAGCCGACGAAATCGCCCAGGCACATCACCGTGTCGAACTTTTTCCGGCGCACGCGCTTGAACACCGCGGCGAGCGCCTCGGAATTCGCATGCAGATCGCTGACGACGAGCGCTCTCATCGCATGGCCTTCCAGGTCGAGCGGCGCGCCGCCTCGAGCACCGTCTTCGGGAGCTCCAGCACGAGCCGCTCGACGATCTCGACCGGCGTCTCTTCTTCACGAATTTCAATCGTGACGTCGGAGGTGCGGTAATAGCGAATGCGATTCGCGTAGAGCTCGTGCGTCGACAGATCGTCGGTGAAAAGGGGGCGGTCGGCCGCTTTCGTCCCGATGCGCGTCCGCAGCAGCGCGTATGGCGCGGAGAGATAAACCGAAAGGCCTTCCGACTGGATGAACTGAATGTTCTCGTCGAACGTGAACGTGCCGCCGCCGGTCGCGATCACGGCGGCGTCGAGGTTCTTCGTCGAGCGCAGCACGTCGCGCTCGCGCTTCCGAAAGTACGGCTCGCCACGCTGCGCGAAGATCTCCTTGATCGACATCCGCTCCGCCGACTCGATCAGCTCATCGAGGTCGAAGAACGGCGAATCGATACGCGCGGCGAGCTCGCGACCGATGGTCGTCTTGCCTGAACCCATGAAGCCGACGAGGTAAATCTTCATGCTGGGACCCGGGAGGGTAGCACGCCGGGATGTGTCAGTTGCCGGTTATGGTGGAGCGGCGGGGGGGG
>DASVUA010000408.1:0-5541 GCA_036387295.1 Thermoanaerobaculia bacterium
CACTCGCGCACGAGCACGTCAACGAGCTCGTCATGAAGGACTTCACGGTTCTGCCGATGAGCTTCGGCACCGTCTTCCGCACCGAGAACGACATCAAAGAGTTCCTCAAAGGAACGTACGAAGCGCTCAGCGACGTGCTGCAGAAAATGGAAGGGAAAATCGAGTTCGGCCTCAAGGTGAACTGGGACAAAGACCAGGTCATCAAAGAGATCGAAACCGAGAACGAGGAGATCCGGCGGCTGAAGGAAGAAATTCAGTCGAATACCTCGACCTCGACCTACTTTTCGCGCATGCAGCTCGGCCGCGTCGTCGAGTCGGCGCTCCAGGCCAAAGCGGACGCATACGTCACCGAGATCTACGAAGCGCTGCGCGACGCCGCAATCGCCTCCCGCTCGAACAAACCGATCGGCGACAAGATGATCATGAACGCCGCATTCCTCGTCGAGCGCGACAAGACCCGCGCGTTCGACGACCAGATCTCCGATATCGCGAAAAAGTACGAGAACAAGCTCTCGTTCCTCTACACAGGACCGTGGCCGCCGTACAACTTCGTGAATATCCGGTTGAAGCTGGAGCGGGCGGAACGGTAGCGCCGCGCGGTCGCGCGGCGGGCGTTAGGCGTCAGGCGTTCGGGGCTCTTCGCGGCTCGCGACTCCCCCAAACGCCCAACGCCCAAAGCCATTCAGGCCGCTCCGAAACAGATCTCCCTCCACCGCTGTTCAAGCCCCCAACGAATGAATCGCCCCTGGATCGACTCACCTTTTTTCGCCTCGGCGATCGAGACGTGCGGTCTCGACCCGGAGACGCGGAAGCAGGTCGAGTTTTTCGCCGAGAACGGGTACGTCATCGTCGATCCGCAGATTTCGGGGGCGACGATCGACGCGCTGAACGCGTCGCTGCGTCCGCATTTCGTGCCGCGCAGCGAGCCGTATTTCGCGGATGAGACGCGCGTGCAGGATGCGTGGACGTTCAACGAGCACGTGCGCGAGGTGGCGATCGCGCCGCGCGTGCTGGATCTGTTGCGCGTGCTCTATCGCCGCGAGCCGATTCCGTTTCAGACGCTGAATTTCCGCGTCGGCTCGCAGCAGCGGACGCACAGCGACATCATCCACTTCGACAGCATTCCGTTCGGCTTCATGTGCGGCGTCTGGACGGCGCTCGAAGACGTCGACCTGCGCAACGGGCCGCTGCACTACTACAACGCCTCGCACAAGCTGCCGCGCTTCGACATGCACGACATCGGCATCACCGCGGCCGGCACGGTCGGCTACGAGAAGTACCACCTCTACGAAGATTTCGTGGAAGAGCTGATGAAAGAGAAGCGCGGCGAGCGCGTCGAGCTGAAGCTCGAGCGGGGGCAGTCGCTGATCTGGTCGGCGAACCTCTTTCACGGCGGAACGCCCATCGTCGATAACGGGCGGACGCGCTTCTCGCAGGTGACGCACTATTACTTCGAGGGCTGCCTCTACTACACGCCGCTTTTCTCCGATGTCGGTTTGGGGAAACTCGTGACGCGGACCGTGTTCGACATCCGCACGAACCGCATCGTGCCGCAGTTCTACAACGGCGCCGAGATCGCAAATCCGGGGCAGTGGCCGCCGCAGACGCTGCCGCCGTGGGGGGCGGTGCCGAAGCGGACGCGGCGCAAGGCGGCGACGATTCGCGACGCGATTGCGCGTCTTCTGCGTCCCTGATCTGCGAAGATAGGCCGCGCCATGGCGTTCCTTCTGGACGACATCATCCTGCTTCCCCTCAAAGGGCCGATCTCCGGCTTCAAGTGGATCATGCGCACGATCCAGAAGATGGCGGATGAAGAGCTGATGAACGATCAGCCGTGGAAAGAGCGCCTCATCGAGCTGCAGATGCGCCTCGAGCTGGGGGAGATCAGCGAAGACGAATACGTGCGCGAAGAAGCGATCGTGTTCCAGGCGCTGCGCGACATCCGCGCGCGCAAAGAAGAGCTGGCCCGCCAGTACTCGGCGCAACGCGACGAAGACGACGGCGGCATCGGCATCTACACGGGCTACGGCAAGTGATCGCGGAGCTCCTCTGCTGCACGAGCTAAACGCCCTCGGCTCCCGGCGCGTCGTGCTCTTCGGCGGCAAAGGAGGCGTGGGGAAGACGACGCTCTCGGCCGCCGCCGCGCTGCACTTCGCCCAAACGCGCGAAGTCATTCTCTTCACCACCGATCCCGCGTCGAACCTCGACGATCTCGAACTGCCGCTGCGCGTCGAGTCGCTCGACGCCGATGCGTTGTACGCGAAGTTTCTGTCGACGCATCTCGATCCGATCGTCGAGATCGGCGACCGCGGAACGTACCTCGATCGCGATGAGCTGCGGCGCCTCTTCGAACTGACGCTGCCCGGCGTCGACGAGCTGATGGCGTGGATGCACATCGGAGAGCTGGCGGAAGAGAGCCCGTCCGCGATGATCGTGGTCGACACCGCGCCCACCGGACACACGCTGCGGATGCTGTCGTCGTCCGATCACTTTCACCAGCTCGCCGTGGCCCTCGACGCGATGCAGGAAAAACATCGGGCGATGGTGCAGCAGTTCACCCGGCGCATCGTGCGCGATGCGATGGATGCGTTCATCGACGAGCTCGACGCGCGTGCGACGGCGCGCCGCGCATTGCTCACCGATCCCGCCTCGACCGCGTTCATCCCCGTCACCCTGCCGGAGCCGCTGGTGATCGAGCAGACGGTGCGCTTGATCGCGGAACTACCGCTCGCAGTGCCGTTCGTCATCGTGAATCGCTCGCGTGGCGAAGAGGTGAACGTGGGTGTGCGCGTCGTCCATGCGCCGCGCTCGTGCGTGCCCTTGGACAGCGCGAACGCGCTGCGCGCGTGGGTGAGTACCGTCGTGAGCCCTCCCGACGCTTCTGAGGACAGGTTCGGTGTCATCCCGCGCTCGAGCGCGGGATCCCCTGCCGAAGCGAGACGCCGTCCCTCATCTGCAGGGGATTCCGCGCTGAAGCGCGGAATGACACATCAGGACGGGCGTGGCCTCTTCACGCCCTCCGCCGCGCGCGGTGCCTCGGCGCGGGATGACATCAGAATCGTGTTTCTCGCCGGCAAAGGCGGCGTCGGAAAAACGTCCTGCTCCGCTTCCATCGCGCTGCAACTCGCTTCGAAGAATCCCGGCAAAAACTACGTCGTCATCTCGGTCGATCCGGCGCATTCGCTTCCGCGTCTGCTCACGGAAACGCCTCCGAACCTGCGCGTCGAAGCGATCGACACCAAAGCAAAGTGGCGGCGGTTTCGCGACAGCTTCGGCGAGAAGATCATCGACGCCGTCGATTCGCTCACGCCGCGCGGGATGTCGCTCAGCCACGACACCGAGGCGATGCGCAGCCTCATCGAGATCGCGCCTCCGGGGGCGGACGAGCTGTTCGCGATCACCCGTCTCGCGGATCTCATCGCCGACGAATCGCTGTCGGGCGTGATCGTTGACACCGCCCCCACCGGCCATTTCTTGCGCCTGCTCGATCTGCCGCGCGCCGCGGGCGAGTGGGTGCGCGAGTTCATGCGCCTCCTCCTCCGCTATCGCGATCTCATCCCCGCCGGTTCCCTCGGCGAGGAGCTCGTGCGTGCGTCGAAAGAGTTGAAATCGGTCGACGCCGCGCTGCACTCCGCGCGCGCCGCGGTAATCGTGGTGACGCGTCCCGAACGGATCGTCGTCGCCGAAACGAAACGCCTGATCGACGAAGTGAAACAACGCGGCATTCACGTCAGCGCCGTCCTCGCGAACTACGTCACGCCGGAGCACGGCGATGCCTGCGACGAGTCGATGCGCGAGCACGAGCTCGCCGCGCTCGCGACCCTCGGCGAAGCGGTGCTGATCGAGCGCCGCGACCGTCCGCCGATGAGCGCCGAAGAGTTGATGTCGCTCGTTCCGCTATAGTTCGTGGCGTGGTTCTCTACGTCTACGCCGTGACACGAGACGCCGTGACGCCGGACGCCGAAGCGATCGACGGAACGCGCAACTTCGGCACGACCTCCGAAGGCGGCATCTGCGCCGTCTTCACGCCGGTCGACGACGAGATGTTCTCGCAGGATGCGATCGATCGCCGTTCGAAAGACCTCGAATGGCTCGGCGCGATCGGCTACCGGCATCAGGCCGCGATGAGCGAGCTGACGAAGCTCACCGCGCTCGTGCCGCTGCGCGCGTTCACGCTCTTCAGCAGCGAAGCGTCGTTGCGCGCGTATCTCCGCGAACAGGGCGCGTTGCTCGCGAGCAATCTCGACCGGCTCGACGGCAAACAGGAGTGGACGCTGCGCATCGAGCTCGAGCCGGCGAAGTGGAGCGACGCGCTGACAGGGCGCGTTGCTTCGTTGCGCGACATGCACGAACAGATCGCCTCCGCTCCTCCCGGCAAAGCGTTTCTCCTGCGCAAGAAACTCGACGACGAAAAGAAGCGTGCGTCGCGAACAGCGGAAGAACAGCTCGTCGCGGAGCTCGAACAGGCGGTGCTCGCGAAGCTGCGCTGCGAGACGGTCGCGGAGACGCGCGCGTTGCGCGAGGGTGCGTTTCCGCAGATCAATGTGCTGATCAATCGCGATGAGGAATCGCTCCTGCAGGAGCTGCACGGCGAGCTGTCGGCGCGGTACGAGCACGAAGGTGTGACCCTCGGGATGACGGGCCCCTGGCCGCCGTACACGTTCGCAGGAGGAGAGCCGCAACGATGACCGATCCGGCCGCACAGCTCGAAGAGCTTCCTCTGCTCGAAACGCTAGATCATCTGCTCGATCGCGGCGTGATCATCGCGGGCGAAGCGGTCATTTCGATCGGCGACGTCGATCTTCTCTACCTCGGCCTCAACGTCGTTCTCGCCAACGTCGACGCGATCATCCGGACCTCGAAGCGGTGAGGCGATGAAGTCGATCGTCATCGGCGCGCACCTCCTGCGCGACGACATCGAGCCGCTCGCCACCGCGATTCCGGTGGGCGATCTCTATCTCAGCGCGCTCGAAGTTCCGGACGATCAACCGCTCGGCGACCGCGAGCTGCTCGTGAAGATCGCCGGCATCCGCCGACGATTGCTCGACGTCGCAACCTTCGTCGCGATCCGCTACGGCCTCTCGGTCACCAGTCCTGACGAAGCGCTCGGCAAGTGCGCGACGCACCTCACGCGCTGGAAGAGCGTGCTCACCGCGCATCGCGAGCACGTCGAGCTGACGTTGAAAGTCGCGGCCGCGACGACGATGCTTCGTCCGAACCGACACGACTTCACGAGCGGCGCCGATTACCTGCGCGCGTTGCACGCGGCGCAGCAGGCGTCGAACGTCGATCCGACGTTTCGCGAAGCGGCCGAGCGCCTCTTCGCGCGGCTCGCGGTCAAGCGCCGGTGGGAGCATCGCGACGAACGATCCGTGGAGCTCGCGGCGCTCGTCGAGCGTGCGCGGCTCGACGAAGTGAAAGCGGCGGGCGAAGAGTTGCGCGCGGCGTGTCCCGAAGTGCCGTTTCTGCTGTCCGGCCCCTGGCCGTTGGAGGTCTTTGCCGATGCTGATCGCGAATGAAGAAGCGGAGCTGCGGCACGCC
>DASVUA010000409.1:0-3689 GCA_036387295.1 Thermoanaerobaculia bacterium
GGCGCGATCCGCGGCACGATGCGCAGCATTGTTCCGCCGCTCTCGCGCCTCGACGAGTTCACGTGCGACCGCGTGGCCACGGCGGTGGTCAACGACTCCGACGCCGTTCGTGACGCGCTGACGCTGCTCCTGGTCGGCCCGCAGCTCTTCTCGCGCGTCAACCAGCGCGCGCTGAAGGAACAGGCCGACGAGTTCATGAAGATCAGCAAAAACGAGCGGAAGAGCGCCGAATCGCGCTCCAGTCATCCGCTGCTGCTGCACCGGTACGCGAAAATTTCGGAGGTGCTGCGCGCGCCGCGTCCCGCACGTCTGACGTCGCCGCAGGTTCAGCCGACGCCGGTGCAGCCGCCGCAGCTGCCGCCGACGCAGATCTGATCGGTTCCAGCGCTGCTCTGCCGGACGCGGCCCCATTCAGCCGCGTCCGGTGGAGGACCGAGTGCTTCCCGGCCGGAGAGCAATAATCGGCGTACGTGACGGGTTCTCAAGCACTTATGTCATTTAGTTCACTCGGACTTGGTCCGAAGCTTTTGCAGTCCATTACTGACGTCGGCTACAGCACGCCGACACCGATTCAGACTGCGGCCGTGCCGCACGTTCTGGCCGGTCGCGACCTCATCGGGATCGCGCAGACCGGCACCGGCAAGACCGCAGCATTCGTCCTGCCGATTCTGGAGCGCCTCTCGAAAACACCGCAGCCCTCCCGCCATCCGCGCGCATTGATCGTCGCGCCGACGCGTGAGCTGGCCGCCCAGATCGAAGAGAACGTTCAACTCCTCGGCCGCGCGATGCGCGTCCGCTGTGCAACCGTATTCGGCGGCGTCGGCGAACGTCCGCAGATCCAGGCGCTCCGCAACGGCATCGACGTGCTCGTCGCCACGCCCGGCCGCCTCATCGACCTCATGAGCTCGAAGCACGTGTCGCTCGCGAACGTGGAAGTGGCGGTCCTCGACGAAGCCGACCGGATGCTCGACATGGGCTTCCTGCCGCAGATCCGCCGCGTCGTCAACGCGCTGCCGAAACAGCGTCAGACGCTGCTCTTCTCGGCCACGCTGTCGAAAGACATCGAGAAGGTGACGGCCGAGTTCCTGCGCAATCCGGAGACGGTCGAGATCGGCCGCCGGTCGAATCCCGCAGCGTCGGTGACGCAGTTCATCTACCCGATCACGAAGAGCCGCAAGGTCGACATGCTCGTGCACCTGCTGCGCGACAAGTCGCTCGACTCGGTGCTCGTCTTTTCGCGCACCAAGCACGGCGCCGACAAGATCGCGCGCAAGCTGCAGCAGGCCGGCATCTCGACCGTCGCGCTGCACTCGAATCGCAGCCAGGGGCAGCGCATCGCCGCATTGGATGCGTTCAAGAACGGCCGCGCGCGCGTGCTCGTCGCCACCGACATCGCCTCGCGCGGCATCGACGTCGACGGCATCTCGCACGTCATCAACTTCGACTTCCCGATGCACCCGGAAGATTACGTCCACCGCATCGGCCGCACCGGCCGGGCGGAGGCGATCGGCGACGCGATCAGCTTCGTCACGCCGGAAGACGAGCCGTACGTACGCGATCTCGAGAAGCTGACGAAAAAGTCGGTGCCCCGCAAGCGCGTCGAAGGCTTCGACTACAGCGAAGTCGCGCCGCTGCACACGTACCGCGCGCCGTCTTCACGTCCGCCGGCGCGTCCGCAGCAGCCGCAATTCCGCGAGCGCCGCAGAGCGTAAGCAAGACCGAACGGCGTCCGTGAGGACGCCGTTTTTCGTTCCGCCGACGCTCTGGTTCTGGTGGAGCGGCGGGCTCTTAGCCCGCCGGGCAGCAATCAATATTCGGCGGGCTGAGAGCCCGCCGCTCCACCAGAACGGCGCGCCCCTAGCTCTTCGCTTCCAGTTCTGCCCAGCGTTTGTACAGTCGATCGATCTCCGCCTGTGCAGCGGCCACCTCGGCGTAACGCTGCTGAAGCGCGTGCGCATCCGCGGCGACGGCTGGATCTTCCGCCTGCGCCTTCGCTCTCGCCAGCCGCTCTTCGGCCGCGAGAACGTTCGCTTCCATCGTGTCGAACTCCCGCTGTTCTTTGTAGCCGAGCTTCTTCGGCTTCGCTTCCGCCGGCTTCTGCCCGCTCTGCGCACTCGCGCTCTGATTCTGGTTCTTGCCACGCGACCCGCGCGTATCACGCGAGCTTTCCCACTGCGCGAGATCCGCAAAGTACTGCGTGCCGCCGTTGCCATCGAGCGCGAGGATCTGCGTCGCCACACGGTCGAGCAGATAGCGATCGTGGGTGACCAGCACCAGCGCGCCGGGGAACTCGAGCAGCGATTCTTCGAGCACGTCGAGCGTGGGGATGTCGAGGTCGTTCGTCGGCTCGTCCATCACCAGCAGATCGGCCGGCTGCAGCATCAGACGCGCGAGCACGATGCGCGCTTTTTCTCCACCCGACAATCTCGAGACCGCGGTCTCGAGCTGCTCGGTGCGGAAGAGAAACCGTTTCGCCCAGGCCACGACGTGGATGACGCGATCGCGATAGATGACGCTGTCGCCTTCCGGTGCAAGCGCGCGCTTGAGCGTGACGTTCGGATCGAGCGATTCGCGGTTCTGTTCAAAGTAGACGACGCGCAGCCCCTCGGCGCTTTCGATTGTTCCGGCGTCCGGCTCGAGCTCGCCGATCAGCATCCGCAGCAGCGTCGTCTTGCCCGAACCGTTCGGCCCGAGGACGCCGAGGCGCGCGCCTGGTGTGAGAAGGATGTCGACGTTGTCGACGATCGGCTTCTCTCCCATCTGCTTGCGCAGGCCGCGTGCGGCCCAGAGGCGTTTGGTCTTGCGATGCGACGCGGTGAAATCGATATCAGCGTTGAACGTCGAGGCCCGCTCTTTCCCCTCGGCCAGCTCGTCGATCAGGCGTTCCGCGTTCTGAATGCGCGCCTTCGATTTCGTCGTGCGCGCCTTCGCGCCGCGCCGCAGCCACTCGACTTCGCGGCGGACGAGATTCGCGAGCGTCTCCTGGTACGCCGCTTCGTTGCGCAGCACTTCGTCGCGCTTTTCGAGCAGCTCGCTGTACGTGCCGGTCGTCTGCAGAAGGCCGCCCGGATAGGCCTTGTTCAGCTCCAGCATCCGCTTGGCGATGTTCTCGAGAAAGTAGCGGTCGTGACTGACCACCACGAACGCTTCCGGCTCGCTTTTGAGCAGCCCTTCGAGCCAGAGAATCGCCTCGACGTCGAGATGGTTCGTCGGCTCGTCGAGCAGCAGAATGTCGGGCTCGCGCGCCAGCTCGACCGCGATCGCGAGGCGCTTGCGCCAGCCGCCGGAAAGCGTCTCGCTGCGCTGCTCGTAATCGAGGAAGCCGGCCTTACCGAGAGCCACGATGACGCGCGCATATTTCTCGTGCTCGTCGAGCGTCTTCTCGTCTCGCAGACCTTCGAGCACCACGTCCTCGATCGTCTTTCCGGGCGCGAAGACCGGATCCTGCGGCACATAGCCGACCCGCACGCCCTTGCGCACGGCGCGCGTGCCGGAGTCGGACTCCTCGACGCCCGCGATGATCTTGAGGAGCGTCGATTTGCCGGCGCCATTCGGCCCGACCAGCCCGATGTGATCGCCGTCGGAGACGGTGAATGAAAGCCCTTCGAACAACGGCCGCGAGCCGTAGGCTTTGGTCAATGCTTCGCAGGAAAGAAGAACGCCCATAGATGAACGCGGAGAATAACGGA
>DASVUA010000410.1:0-9622 GCA_036387295.1 Thermoanaerobaculia bacterium
CAAATGTCGGCGGGCTAAGAGCCCGCCGCTCCACAAGAACGAAGAGGCGAACGACAAACGAATGGCGCTACACCGGCTTCGTGGCGTCCGCGAGCGTCGCCAGCGCCACGGCGTTTTTCGTCGTCGATTTCACGCTGTACATTGCGGCGTCGGCCTGGCGGATGAGGTTTTCCTTCGTCACGGCGTGCAGCGGGTAGGCGGCGATGCCGAAGCTGGCGGTGATCCTCACCTCGAGGCTCGCGTCGATGGTGAGGGGGGACGATGCGATCGCACGCGCGATCCGGTTCGCGACCATCACCGCCTGCTCTTCATCGGTGCTCGGCAGGATCACGCAAAACTCGTCGCCGCCGAAGCGCACCACTTTGTCGATGCCGCGCACCGCGCTGAGAATCCGTTTCGCCACTTCCTGCAGCGTGCGCGAGCCGCTCAGGTGCCCGTGCTGATTGTTCACCGCCTTGAGGTCGTCGAGATCGAGAAAGATGATGCTGAAGATCGTGCCGTAGCGGCGCGAGCGCTCGATCTCTTCGTCGAGATACGACTCGAAAAAACGGCGGTTGTAGGCCTTCGTCAGATCGTCGCGCATGGCGAGATCGCGGCTGCGGGTGAGCTGATAGATGTTGCTCAGCACCTGCGTCACCGCCTGGAGGTACTTCGTCACGCTGGCGGCCGTCTCCCCCTCCACCACATCGCCCGCCGCGATGGGGATGCGGATGACGGCCAGCAGATCCTCGCCCGCCTGGAGAGGCATGACGATGATGCCGTCGCCGTGCGCATCGCGCGACATGGCGAACAGCTCCGGAGCCGCGAGGGCGTGCTGCAGGACGTCCGGAGGGACGCCGGGAAGGAACTCCGTCGTTTCGCGATAGCCGGGATCGTTGCTGAAGTTGACGACATAGCGCTCGAGCCGCGGGTCGTGCAGGAAGAGCGTGCCGTGCTGCAGGCGGAGGATCGAGAGGACGGTGGTCGTGATCCGCTTCGAGACATCCTCCGCGTCGATCATCGTCATCAGCTCGTGGATCTGCCGCAGGTAGACGGCTTCCTGTTCGAGTTGCGCCGCATGCATGGCGGCACGGGCGAGATCGGCGGCAAAGGCGAGATATCCGGCCGGAGCGCGAAGAAAGGTGTCGCGGGGGAGGACGAGCTCTCCGTCGCGACGTGCCGGCTCCGGCCCCTGTTCGACGAGGACGATCCGCACGATGCTCTTGCCGGATGTCGGTACGTCCGGCACGCCAGAGCCCGCGTCGACGACCGCGATGCGGCAGGTGTCGCGATCGTTCCCGTCCGTGAACGTCCAGGCGGGGCACGCCGCGTTGAGCGCTGCCATCAGGTCGCCGCGACCGCTGTAGATGCCGGCATGCGAGATCATCGACGTCAGGCCGTTCATTGTAATGTCAGGGGCGATGCGCATCGCTCAAATCGTCCTCCCCGGCGCCTCCGCGTACGAGCGCAAGTGCCAGCGTGTCGATCATGCGGCCCTCTCCGAAAAACACGACGTGACGCTCGTCTCGCTCGACGAAGCGGCACGCGGCGGCGCCGACGTCGCGCACGTGTACGCGAGCGGCCAACTCCCCTCCTCCCCCTTCGTCCGCTTTCCGATTCCGTACATCTCGTCGGCGCCGCTCGCGCGGACGCGCTGGACCCTCCGCCGGCCGGCCGCTCCGAAGTTCCTCGTTTCTCCGATCGGCGACACCGTGCTGCCGGAAGCGGTGGAGGAGTCGTGGTTCGGCGCGACGCACACGCCGGTCGAGCGCGAGGTGAAAGTGGTCGGCTCGTTTGCGCGCGAAGGGACGCGGGCGATGGTCGAAAAGACGCTGTTGCGCATCGGCCGCTTCCGTTCCGATGTGACGTGGAATCTCTACGACCGCGAGCCGACTCCCGACGATCTCGCGGGCGTAGATTCCTGGATCGATCCGGCAGGGTCGGAAGAGGACTTCGACGGCTTCGTCGCGGAGGCGTTAGTCATGGGCTTGCCGGTAGTTGCGGCGCGGACGCGGCTGAACGCGCGGAGGCTCGAAGAAGGGCGCACCGGGTTCATCATTCCACCCAACGATCCGAACGAGATGACTCATGCGATACTAGCCGCCCTGTTCAAAGTCGAGGTAGCGGAGAACAAGAAAAACGCCGCACGGCAGACGGTCTCGAAGTTTCGCGCGAGACCACGGCTGCGCATGCTCCTCAGCCTCTACGAACAGACGATTTCATGAGCCTCCTCCACGACCTTCCGAAGCAGCAACGGCGCGCAATCGACATCGTCAAAGAGGTCGCAATCGAGAAGGACTGCCGCCCGTATCTCGTCGGTGGTCCGGTGCGCGACATCCTCCTCGGACGGCGTGCGGTCGATCTCGATCTGACGCTCGAAACCGGCGGCTCGACGCTCGCCCGCGCCATCGCGAAACGGATCGACGGACGGGTGCGCTCGTTCCCGCAGTTCCTCACCTACAAAGTGACGGCGAGCGACTTTCCGGAGATCGACATCACCACCGCGCGCAAGGAGCGTTATCGCCAGCCCGGCGCGCTCCCCGCCGTGACCGCGGGACGGCTCAAAGACGATCTGCTGCGCCGCGATTTCTCGATCAACGCGATTGCGGTCGACGTGCTGACCGGCGCAATGCACGATCCTGCGCGCGGTGAGCGCGATCTCGAAGCGCGTGTCGTTCGCGCGCTGCACGACAAGAGCTTCATCGACGATCCGACGCGCATCTTTCGCGCGGTCCGTCTCGCCGTCCGCCTCGGCTTCACGATCGAGGAACAGACGAACGAATTCATGCGCGATGCGATCGGCAGCGGCGCGCTCGCCACGATCTCGAAGGAACGGATCTGGCGCGAGCTCTTCCTGGCGATGGACGAAGAAGAGGCGCCGGCAGTGCTCAGCGATCTCTCCGCCCGCGGCGCGCTGCAGGTGCTGTTCGGCGCACGCGAAACGGGGGCCGATTTCCGTGCGCGGCTCGATGCGATTCACGTGCAGCTCGAAGAGAACGCCGATCTCGATCGCTATGTGCTCTACACCGGCGCACTGCTGCGCGGCGATGCGTCGCCGGTCGATTTCGAAGGCTCCGGCTTTTCGCAGAAACGTGCGCGGGCGGTGGTCGAGATCGCGAACGACGTTCCGCGCGTCGAAGAAGCACTTCGCACCGCGCCCGACGAGCTGACGCGCTTCCGCATCTATCGCGGCGTTTCTCCCGAAATGCTGACCGTCATCGCGGCCGAGCTGCCGGACGAACAGCGCCACATCCAGCGCTATCGCGACTTCGAACAGTTCAAGCTCCCGCTGCGCGGCAACGATCTCGAAGTACCCGGCGGTCCGCACGTCGCGCAGGCGCTCGAACGGACGCGCGAAGCGGTGTTCAGCGGCGAGATCGCTCCTGACGAAGCGCGCGCGTACGCAAAGCAAATTGCGAAACGGCTGCTCGAAGAGCGCACGTAGAGCAGTCGCCGGCCTCGGCAACGTCGGCCTCGTGTGTCATTCCGCGCTTCAGCGCGGAATCCCCCGCAGATGAGCAACGGCGTCGCGCTTCGGCAGGGGATCCCGCGCTGAAGCGCGGGATGACACGGTCGCGACCTCGATTGTCGTCGGGCACTTCGCTCCTCCCTGTACACTGACGCCGTGCTCCGCCGCCTCGCGATGCTCGCGTTCCTGATCAGCGCACTGGCCGCCAGCGCGCAGCACGACATTTCGCAGGTCGAGCCGGCGCCGGACGGCGGCGCGATCTCGACGCCCATCCCGATGAAGCGCGGCATGCGCAAGTACGACATCCCCGATCTCGCGGGTGCCGAGCAGGCGTTGGGATCGCAACTGATCGACGGACGGCTGCGCAAGCCGCTGTTCGACTTTCTGACCACGGAAGGAACGCTCACGCAGCGCATCTCCCTCTTCGAAGGTGGCCTCGTGGTCGTGAACATGACCGGCGCGGCGACGATCCGGAAGAAGCTGCTCATCCCGCCGGACGCGCTGTCGTCGTACACGAAATCGATCTCGGCGAAAGCGCTCGAAACGGTCGACGTGAATGCGCTCGCACGGCCGGACGCCGACAGCCGTTCGGTGATCCGCATTTACGACGTGGACGGCAGGTTCGTGGAGCGGACGTTCAATCCGCGGCGCGTGCTGCCGAACGAGCTCAATCAGCAGATTGCGCCGCTGCGCGACCTCCTGCGCGCGATCTCCGAGGATCGCAGCGTCACGTCGAGCGTGGCGGGGTATGTGCCGAAAGCGGGAGACGAGTTGGTGGCCGACGATCGCAAGGTGTATCGCGTCATGCGCGTCGTTCCGAGCAGCGATCCGGTGGTCGAATTGAAGTGCCTCGACGCGCCGACCACGATTTACGTCGCGCAGAAAGACCTGCACCTCTACTTCGTCGGGGCAAAGCCTCGTTGATCCGCATCACCGCCGGCTCGTTGCGCGGACGGCGCATCCCTGTTCCTCCCGACGACGTTCGTCCCACCTCCGAGCGTGCACGCCAGGCGTTCTTCAACATCGCCGGCCCGCGGATCCAGGATGCCCGCTTTCTCGATCTCTTCGCCGGAAGCGGGATCTTTTCGTTCGAAGCGGTTTCACGTGGCGCAAAAGAAAGCGTTGCGATCGACCTGTCGCGAAAGCACACTACGGCCATCGAAAAAACTGCGCGGGCGCTCGAGGTGCCGGTCCGGACCGTGACGGGCGACGCGCTGGCCGGGATTAAGCGTATGAGTGGTGAGGTTTTCGACGTGATCTACGCCGATCCGCCGTACGCCTACGCGCAGTACGACGAGTTGTTGATGACGATCGACGAACATCTGACGCTCGCGGACGGCGCGCTCGTCGCGATCGAGCACAGGCGCCGCACGGAACCGTTTGCGGCTTCACTGACAAACCTGCAGTTCTCCAGGCGTGCCGAGTACGGCGAGGTCTGGATCAGTTTTTTCATTGCATGAGGTTGCATGGCAGATCAGAAAACGTCCATTGAGCTGACTCTCAACGAACAACAGATGCACACGCTGTTCGGAAATCACGACGAGAACATCCGCACGATCGAAGATGCGTTCGACGTAAAGATCTCCTCGCGCGGCAAGGAGCTTTTCGTCTCCGGCGGATCGGAGAACCGCGCGGCGGTGCAGAAGCTGGTGGGCGACTTCCAGAGCCTCATCGAGCAGGGGTATCCGATGAAAAAGTCGGACGTGCAGACGGGCGTGCGCGTGATGCGCGACAAGCCGGAAGCGTCGCTGGTCGACTTCTTCACCGACGACAAGGTGCACAACGCCATCCGCCGCGTGGTCACGCCGCGCAACATGGCGCAGAAGCTCTATCTGCAGGCCATCAACGAAATGGACATCGTGTTCGGCGTCGGTCCCGCCGGCACCGGCAAGACGTATCTCGCGGTCGCTGCTGCCGCAGCCGCCTTGAACGACAAGCAGATCAAGCGCATCGTTCTCTGCCGCCCCGCCGTCGAAGCAGGCGAGCGCCTCGGCTTTCTCCCCGGCGACATCGCGGAGAAGATCAATCCCTATCTCCGCCCGCTCTACGATTCTCTGTACGACATCATCGGCTTCGAAAAAGTCGAGAAGCTGATGGAGCGCAGCATCATCGAGATCGCGCCGCTCGCGTTCATGCGCGGCCGTACGCTCAACGATTCGTTCATCATTCTCGACGAGGCGCAGAACACGACGCCCGAGCAGATGAAGATGTTTCTCACCCGCCTCGGGTTCGGCTCGAAGGCGGTCGTCACCGGCGACATCACGCAGGTCGATCTTCCGGACGGGAAAAAGTCGGGTCTGCGCGAAGTGCGCCGCATCCTCGACGGCGTGGAAGGCCTGCAGTTCTTCGACTTCACGCAGCGCGACGTCGTGCGCCATCCGCTGGTCGCGAAGATCGTGACGGCGTACGACCGCATCGATCGCGAGCGCGAGGCGGCGGAGGCGGCCGGGTCGCGCGCGTGACGAACGTCGAAGTCACAGGCGTCGCGGTTCCCCGCTTCAGCAAACGCGAGATCGCCGCGTTCACGCGCAAGGTCCTGCTCGCACTCGAGAAACTCGACAAGCTCGACGAAGAGATCACCGAGATTTCCATCGCGTTCGTCGACGACGACGCGATGACGGAGCTCAACAAAAAGTTCCGCGGCAAGAAGAAGACGACCGACGTCCTCACCTTCCCCGCCGACGATTCCTACAATGAGCCTTCCGCCACCGGCCGCCCCCTCGGCGACATCGTGATCTCCGTCGATCAGGCCCGCCGCCAGGCCGCGGACGAGAAACACTCGCTCGCCACCGAGATCCGCTACCTCGTCGTCCACGGCGTGCTGCACGCGCTCGGCTACGACCACGAGAACGACCAGGGCGAAATGGTGGCGCTGGAGCTCGCCGTCCGCGAAGGTGTCGATCTTTCGTAAGGAAGCCCACCCACCAAGCGACAAATTGGTGGAGCGGCGGGCTCTCAGCCCGCCGAGGCCTCGCGAAGAATGGGGCTCTCAGCCGACGTCTCTCGAACCCTCCGCCAGGCTGAGAGCCCGCCGCTCCACGAGGACGCGGCGCCTAACCGAGCGAGATGATGCCGTCTTTCCAGAGCTTGTAGAAGATCAGCATGGCGTCGGTCTCGCGAATCGGGGAGATCTTGATCAGCGAGCCGATGTCCCACTGGCCATTGATGCGGGAGAGGATGAAGCCCTCGTTCGGCGAGAAATTCATCTGCGTGATCTCCTCGAGTGCGCGCGCGACTTTCGGCACTTTCGTGTCGAGCAGGCCCTGCGCACGCAGCTCGCTGAGGATCACGGTCTCGGCCCCTTTTGCAGCGGAGCGCACTTTCGGATGATTCGGGTCGAGGTTCTGCGCCGCGCGGAGCAGGCGTTGTGTTTTCTCGAAGTCGCGTGAGCGAAGCGCGGTCTGCGCGGCGGTGAGCAGCGACTGGATCTCATCGCCTTCGTTGAACTCCGCCTTCGGTGCGACCGCCGCGACCACCGACTGCTCTTCCGCGAGCTTCGCCATCTTCTGCGTGCTCGGATCGACGAGCTTCACGAAGCCATGCCGCACGAGCGCACAGACCGTCGACGAAACCGTGAATGCAGATGAGCGGCTCTCGAGCACGATGTCCGCAATGGTTCGCTTGCCGTCGATCGCGCGGACGATCGGCTCTTCCACTTCCTCGAGCTCCTCGCCGTCGACTTCCTTCAGCATCACCGGAATGACCGCTTCGCTCGGAACGGTCTCGCGGATGCGCGCCCATTCGTCGACGCGGCGCGTCCCTTCCATGATGATGCCCGTGACGTCGACCTGCAGCGGAATCATCTCCTGCTGCGGCAGCTCGTCGTCGACGAAGTAAAACTCGCCGTCGTTCCAGAGGAAGATGTCGTAGATCTCCTCCTCTGCTTTGAGCCGCATGAGGCGTTGCAGATCGGATTGCGTGATGACGTCGATCATCACCAGGATCTTGCCGAGGAGGATGCCGGACTGAAGCTGCACCTCCATCGCCTTCTTCAGCTCCGGCTCGGTGAGGTAGCCGTGGCTCATGAGGAACTGCCCCAGGTACTCGCGCGGGTCGTTCGACGCCGACGAGATCACCCGGCCGCGGCGGAAGAAGATCTTCTTCTGCACCTGCTTGTTGGTGACCACGAGCGTACCGGTCTTCTGCCCCAGGCTGAGCCACTGGAGAAGGTCGCCCGGGAGCATGGTTTGTAGATTTCCGGAGAGGCCCATGACGTCGAAAAGGAGCGCGATTATAACGGGTGGGGCGGCGGGCCCGCCGCGCGGAAAAAAAGCGGCGGCCTCTCGGCCGCCGCTGTGAACATCGATAGGAAAAACGATCAGCGCGCGGAGCGGCGCTTCGACGTCTGCGCAACGCGCACCGTCACTTCGCGCAGGACGCTGTTTCCGGCCGCGTCGCTCGCTTCGATGGTGATCGTGTAGATCCGTTCCGCCGAGCCCGCGCGCTCGGCGCGCAGGTTCGCGGTGAGTGCGCTGGTGACCGTCCAGTCGGGACCCATGTCGCCGTCGCCGGTGCCATTGACCGGCTGATTCGACGCGATCGAGACGATGCGCACGATCGGCGCGGGATCGACGAGGTCGGTCGCCACCACCGTCACGGTGACCGGCACCATCTGATGGTTCGGCGGCCAGAGCAGATCGGGCGAGACGGTGGCCGAGGTGATCTGCGGCGGCGTCGTATCGAGCACCGTCACGGCGAACGAGCCGGTCGCGGTGTTGCCGGCGCTGTCGGCCGACGTGCAGGAGACGAGCGTCGTCCCGGCCGCGAACGTGCTGCCCGAGACAGGCGCACAGGTGACGGCCACCGAGCCTTCGACCACATCGGACGCGGTCGCGGTGTACGTCACCGCCGCGCCGTCCGGACCGCTCGCTTCGGCGGTGATGGACGAGGGGAGCGACAGCACCGGCGCCCGCGTATCGACGACCGTGACGTTGAAGCCGCCGCTCGTCGAACCGCTTCCGTTCGTGGCGGTGCAGACCACGGCCGTCGTGCCGAGCGGGAACGTCGATCCCGATCCGGGCGTGCACGCGACGACACCATCTTCGGTCGCGGTCACGACGTACGAAACGACGGTGCCAGCCGAGCCGGTCGCTTCCGCCACGATGTCGGCAGGAACGTTGAGAACGGGCGCGCCGCCGGCGACCGTCACATAGAACGCGGCGACGGCAGGATTGAAGTGACTGTCGAACGCACTGCAGACGACTTCCACCACGCCAGAGGGAAACAGCGAGCCGGAGGCGCGCGAGCAGGTCACCGGCAGCGGGCCGTCGATGTTGTCGACCGCGCTGACGGTGAATTCGACCACCGGCGTCGGGCTCGAAAAATCGGCCGGAAGCGTGAGCACGGGCGCGGTGAAATCACCCACGAAGATTTCGAACGTCGCGTAGCTCGTCCCGAACTCGTCGTTCGCCGAGCAGCTCACGAGCGTGCTGCCGAACGGGAAGAGATCGCCCGGCTGGCGATCGCACGTCGCGGCTGCATCGGCGCCGTTCTGGCTCACGGCGCTGACCTCGAAATTGACTCGCGCTCCGTTCGAATCGGCGGCATCGGCGAAGAGGTACTCCGGCACATTCAGAACCGGCGGGCCGAACACCTCGCTCTGCCGCACGCTGAACGACAGTGGCCCCAGGTTCTGGACCGGCTCGCCGATGTTCTTCACTGCAACGGAGACCGCATACGTCCCTTCCTGCAACAGGACCATTTCCGGGATCCAGCTGATGATCGAGCCCTGCTCGACGTTGCTCGGCTCGAGCACGAATGCGCCGGCAGGCCCGTCGATCGTGAGCACGACCGATTCGCTGCCCGCGAGGTCGGTTCCGTAGATGGTGAGGAACTCCTCCACGTTACCGAAGTTGATCGTGTCCGGTGTCAACCGGCTGATGGTGGCGGCGTTCGCAACGGAGGCAAAAAGACACACTGCGACCGCGAGAAAAATTGAATTGTGGCGCATGACGGCAGTATGGGACTCCGTCTTCGCGAAGTAAACGTCAGGAATGGCAACTGATTAAACTACGCGCCGATGACCGACCCTCGCCCGCTCTTTTTCACAGTTCGCGATCTCGAAGACCGAGGCTTTTCGCCCGAAACCGACCTCTCCGAGCCGGGAACGTATCCGTACACACGCGGCCCGCAGGCGTCGATGTACCGCGGCAAGCTCTGGACGATGCGGCAGTA
>DASVUA010000411.1:0-13062 GCA_036387295.1 Thermoanaerobaculia bacterium
GCAGCTCGGCTGCCGGGCCGAAGCCGGGCCGCACCAGCTTCAGCGTGAAGTTAGGCGGGCCATGCAGGGATCGGCACGCGCAAGGTTTGAAATGATGCAGTGCGACCGCTTCGTCGTAAGCTATCGCTCCACCGCAGCCAAGCGTCTACGGTGTGAAATTGGTGCCGTTACATTTCTTGCAGTTGTCGTTGAGAGTGACTGTGTTACCGCACTTCGTACACGTGTACGTACCCTTGCCCGGCTTCTGTCCAGTCGTGGACATGTACTCGCACCTCCTTCCGGTTCCCTTGTGATCACACGCGTGCTCGACCCCTACAAGCAGAGACACGAACCCTCTGACTTCGTGGCGTCTGGGCCTCATATAACCGTCCAAACTGCTCGGCGGGTCCTACCAGTGGTACGTTGGAGTGGTGAGCATTTCGGGATGGCGCGACGCGTGACGCTCCGTGATGATGTCGCCCGGCGCGACTGCGCATCCGCATCCACGCTCAACCTGATCGCGCCTGGCGGTGATCTCCACCAATGGAGACAGGGACTCTAACTCTCCACGGACGACGCTAAGCGCCGTCGCACGGCCGAACCACAACTGCTCGTTGAGTCGCTTGGCGACTGCCAAGAGTGCCGTCGCTGCGGCGCGCGTCTCAGCTGCCTCCAGGTCGTTGAGAGGCAGATCGGCGAGCGCCTGTCTGGACTCGCAGTTATAGCAACGACCGTCAACGAACAGCTCGACACCGCACAGCGCTGCGTCACACCGCCTCATTTTGCGTCTCCTTTGCGACCAGGCTCAGCAGAAGAGTGTATGGTGCGATGCCGCTTCAGCGAAAGCAGTTGATCTCTGCTGCGCACGTGTGCTCGCCAGCTTAGTCTCCACATCCGGCCGCGGTTTGGGCCGCGACGATCATGGGTGAGCATGGAGGCTTTACTGATGTGAGCGCGCATCAGCGGAGAACCTCGCGCCTTCGATTTCGCGCTAACGCAACTTCGCTCCGCCTAACGGACCTCACACTCAGCTGCGAGCGGCTTCATGCTCGCAGCGGCAGAGCGGCACGGCAGTTGCCGCAACGCCGCTGACGCGGCGAAACGCGAACTGCAACTGACGTGACGCCCTTAATGGTATGGGTCAGCCGAGGCGGCTAGGCCGCCGGGCCGACACCAAGCCGCTTGCCAGCTGCAGTGTGTAGTTGGGCGGCGCAATTCCGAACGCGTTCGATACGACTACAATCCTGCCTTCGTTACGCACGGTGAGCGCTACCACGGATTGAAGCAATCGTAATTGTGCTGCGACACGATTCGACCACTTCGGAGGCGAAAGAACACGCCGAATTCTGCCGTTAGCGCTCCGCCAGCAGGAACACTGCCGAATGGCACGGCCAGCACCCCGATCCACGTCGCTTCGATTGCGACGCGACCGCCAACGGCCAGTGCCGATCTCACTTCATATCGCTGGCTAACGACAACGTCTTTCCCGCGGGCAGCCGCTTGCCGAAGTTGTTCAAGGTCGCGAGTTGCACCGTCCGGGACGAGACGATTCGGAAACTCCCGCTGTACAACATCCGGAGTGAAATATTCAGCAATCTCTTCGAACGGAGCACCCCGCTCGATCGCCTGCAGGTACCTCCGAATTACTTCTAAGTTTCTTAGCCCTTCGGTTAGCTCGCTTCTGGGTTCAGCAGTCATCTTGAGTCACCTTTCCAGAACTTTCCGTCGCCCCCGGCTTGAGCGACGGCCTATCGCGGCGTCACCACGCCTCCGAAAGAAACATGCGGCCCGGTACAGCCGGTCGGAACTAGCATTTTACCGCCCCGTTCGCCGCCGGTCGTCAAGTGTCGTCGTTACATGACCACCGCGTGTTCACTATCCCGCCTTTTGACAGTCGTCATTGCAGATTGCTATCGGAAGCCGCAGCGTGAGCGCCTGTTCGGACCGGAGTCTGCCGGCTTCGACGTCGGGCCTTCGCGTCGGGCACCGTCGGCGTCGCCACGGGTCGCGCTTAGTTGGCTCGCTCTTGGCCGTTTCCGCCTAGTGGGACTGACGTCCACCCAACTTGTACTTAGACTGGTCCGCGTAGCGTGCTGCATCCGCGTCGGCGTCGTGTATAGACCGGGATCGCGAGAGTGGGGGGCGCGATATGTCAGTTGAAGGCGTCGCATAACCATGAGTGGCGCGGTGGGGGCAACTGTTGCTTAAATCGCGTCAAGTGGGCTGCGGACACCGCGGGCGCCGTAGCGGAGGACGTGGGTGTAGATCATGGTGGTGCTGACGTCGCGGTGGCCAAGGAGCTCCTGGACCGTGCGGATGTCGTGGCCTCGTTCGAGGAGGTGGGTGGCGAAGGAGTGCCGAAAGGTGTGACAGGTCACTCGTTTATCGAGCCCGGCATCGCTCGCAGCCTTTTTGACGGCGCGCTGCACCACGCTTTCGTGGAGATGATGGCGGCGCTCCATGCCGGACGGCTCTTTGTAGCGCGACGCAGCCGGAAAGACCCACTGCCAACCCCAAGTCCGTGCCGCGGTCGGAACTTTCCGCTCGATCGCCTCGGGCAGCCAGACGTATCCGAGCCCGCGCCGCAGGTCGGCCTCATGGACTCGCCGCGCCCGCTCAAGCTGGTGCCGCAACAGCGGGACCACCGTCTGCGGCAACATCGTGTGACGATCCCGGCCGCCTTTGAGATCCCGCACGTGGATCTGGCCTCGCTCGAAGTCGACGTCTTTCACGCGCAGCATCAGCGCCTCCAGCAGGCGTAGACCTCCGCCGTACAGGAGCAGCGCAACCAGATGCGCCGGCCCGGCCATGCGACTGAGGACACTGCGCACCTCGTCCGTGGTCAACACGACCGGCAGCCGCGCAGGACGAGTGGGCCGGACGACGTCCTTCAGCCACGGCAACGGATCATCCAGTACATGACGATAAAGAAACAGCAGCGCACCCAGCGCCTGATTCTGCGTGGAGGCACTGACGTTCTGATCGGTCGCCAACCAGCTCAGAAATGCGTTCACCTCCTCGCCTCCCATGGACGCGGGATGCCTCTTCTTATGGAAGAAGATGAAGCGCTTGATCCACATGACGTAGGCCTCTTCGGTCCTGCGGCTGTAATGCCGGCTACGCAAGGCCTCATGCACGCTCACGAGCAGTCTCGGCTTCTGATTCATACCCCGAGGCTCCCTCGGTCGGGGTGTGAATGCAAGCATTCTCCTCTCCGTGGAAAAAGAGAACGGGCGGCCTTTTGGGCCGCCCGCTCCATTGTGACGTCTAGGAGTTACTGAGGTTTACTGCTCGTCGTCGAAGTCCGCCAGTGACAGGGCGTCTTCGTCTTCGGTTTCGCGTTGGAGGAGCTCTTCGAGGGAGGGCTGGGCCGGGGCTTCGTCCTTCTCGAGGTAGACCTCGCGGTAGGTGGGCATGCCGGTGCCGGCGGGGATGAGGCGGCCGACGATGACGTTTTCCTTGAGACCGCGCAGGTAGTCGACTCGGCCGGCGATTGCGGCTTCGGTCAGTACGCGCGTGGTTTCCTGGAACGACGCTGCCGAGATGAACGACTCGGTCGACAGCGAGGCTTTGGTGATGCCGAGGAGGAGAGGCACACCGTCGGCGGGCTCGCCGCCACGGTTCATGACCTTTTCGTTCTCTTCCATGAAGCGGAAGCGATCGACCTGCTCGTCGACGAGGAAGTCGGTGTCACCGACACGCGTCACGCGCACCGACCGCAACATCTGGCGGCAGATGACTTCGATGTGCTTGTCGTTGATCGCAACCGACTGCGAGCGGTAGACCTCCTGGATCTTGTCGACCAGGTAACGCTGCAGCTCCTTGATGCCGAGAACGGCGAGAACGTCGTGCGGATCGATCGGACCGTCGATGAGCGGGTCGCCGGCGCGCACGCGCTCCATCTCCTGCACGTTGACGTGCACGGAGCGGGGAACGCTGTACTCGTGGCGAGTGCCTTCGTCGGTCTCGACGATGATGCGGCGCATGCCTTTGACGATCGCGCCGTGATGCACGGTGCCGTCGACCTCGGTGATGACCGCTTTGTCCCGCGGGTGGCGCGCTTCGAACAACTCGACGACGCGCGGCAGACCGCCGGTGATGTCCTTGGTCTTCGTCGTGGCGCGGGGGATCTTCGCCAGAACGTCGCCCGGATGAACGTCCTGGCCGTTGTGAACCATGACGTGAGCGCCGGTCGGGAGAAGGTACTTGCGCTCCTCGCCGCCTTTGCTCGCTTTGATGATGAGGGTCGGCGTGCGCTTCTCGGCCGTCGCCGATTCGACGATGACCATCTGCGTGAGACCGGTGACCTTGTCGGTTTCTTCGCGGACGTTTTCGCCTTCGACGATGTCCTTGAAGTTGACCTTGCCGCCGAGCTCGGTGAGCACGGCAGAGGTGAACGGATCCCATTCGACGAGGGCCTGGCCGGCCTCGACATGCTGGCCATCGGTGACCTTGAGCGTCGAACCGTAGACGAGCGCGTAACGCTCCTTCTCGCGGGCGCCTGCCGCCTCATCGGTCGGCGCGGCCTTCTTCGACTTCTTGGTCGGGATGTCCTCCATGATGAGGAGCTTGCCGTTACGGTTGATGACGACCTGCTCACCGTTCTTGTTCGTGACCGTGGTGACGTTCACGAGCTGAATGCGGCCGGGGCTGGTGGCCTCGTGCTTGGACTGCTCGGAAACGCGCGATGCGGTACCACCGACGTGGAACGTACGCATCGTGAGCTGCGTGCCGGGCTCGCCGATCGACTCGGCGGCGATGACGCCGACCGCTTCGCCGATCTCGACGAGCTTGCCGCCCGCGAGGTTGCGGCCGTAGCAACGGCGGCAGACACCGCGGCGCGTCTCGCAGGTGAGCACCGAACGGATCTTGACCTGCTCGATACCGGCTTCCTGGATGCTGTTGGCCAGGTCGTCGGTGAGCTCTTCGTTCTGCGCAACGAGCTGATCGCCCGTGAGCGGATCGTAGATGTCTTCCTGAGCGACACGGCCGGTGATGCGATCGCGGAGCGGCTCGAGGATGTCGCCGCCTTCCATGATCGGAGTGACGACGATGCCGTCGAACGTCTGGCAGTCCTGCTCGGTGATGATGACGTCTTGCGCGACGTCGACGAGACGACGCGTGAGGTAACCGGAGTCGGCCGTCTTGAGCGCGGTATCGGCGAGACCTTTACGCGCACCGTGGGTCGAGATGAAGTACTGCAGCACCGAGAGGCCTTCGCGGAAGTTCGCGGTGATGGGCGTCTCGATGACTTCGCCGGAAGGCTTCGACATCAGTCCGCGCATACCGGCGAGCTGGCGCACCTGCTCTTTCGAGCCACGAGCGCCGGAGTCGGCCATCATGAAGATCGGGTTGAACTCGCCCTTCTCCGCTTCGACGCGCTTCATCTCGGAGAACATCTCATCCGACACGTTCTCGGTAGCACGGTGCCAGATGTCGATGATCTTGTTGTGGCGCTCGCCGTGGGTGATGGCGCCGTCGAGACGCTGGCGCTCGACTTCGAGCACGCTGCGGCGCGCACCTTCGACGATCTCCTGCTTGCGCGACGGGATGACCATGTCGTCGACGCCGATGGAGACACCGGCCTTCGTCGCGTAGAGGAACCCGAGGTCTTTGAGGCCGTCGAGCATCTGCACGGTGAGGGCGTTGCCGTAGTTGATGAAGCAGTAGTTGACGAGCTCCTGCAGGCCTTTCTTCTTCAGAAGGCCGTTGATGAACGGGATCTCGGCCGGGACGTGCATGTTGAAGATCACGCGACCGACAGTGGTCTCGACGAGCTTCCGATCGATGTCTTCGACTTCGGCGTGCACGATGTCCTGATCGTTGAACTGCTTGGTCAGGTCCATGAAGCGGCCGGAGACGCGGCAACGGATCGGCGTCAGCAGCTCGACCTCGCCTGCCTGCAGCGCGATCATCACTTCGTCGTACGAACCGAAAGCCTTGCCTGCGCCCTTCGCGTTCGGCTTGGCCTTGGTGAGGTAGTAGCAGCCGAGCACGAGATCCTGCGACGGAACGGCGAGCGGCTTGCCGTGCGCCGGCGAGAGGATGTTGTTCGAGGCAAGCATGAGGACCTGCGACTCGACCTGCGCTTTCGGCGAGAGCGGCACGTGAACGGCCATCTGGTCACCGTCGAAGTCGGCGTTGAAGGCCGTGCAGACGAGCGGATGGATCTTGATGGCTTTACCTTCGACGAGCACCGGCTCGAACGCCTGGATGCCCAGACGGTGAAGCGTCGGTGCGCGGTTCAGAAGGACCGGATGCTCTTTGATGACGCTCTCGAGCGCGTCCCACACTTCGTTGGTCTGCAGCTCGACGAGCTCCTTCGCGGCCTTGATCGTCCCGACGAGCCCCTGCTGCTCGAGCTTGTGGTAGATGAACGGCTTGAAGAGCTCGAGCGCCATCTTCTTGGGAAGACCGCACTGGTGCAGACGGAGCTCCGGACCGACGACGATGACCGAGCGGCCGGAGTAGTCGACGCGCTTGCCGAGCAGGTTCTGACGGAAGCGGCCCTGCTTGCCTTTGAGCGTGTCGGAGAGCGATTTCAGCGGGCGGTTGTTCGAGCCCTTGAGCACGCGGCCACGGCGGCCGTTGTCGAAGAGCGCGTCGACCGCTTCCTGAAGCATGCGCTTTTCGTTGCGCACGATGACGTCGGGCGCGCGGAGCTCGAGCAGCTTCTTGAGACGGTTGTTGCGGTTGATGACGCGGCGGTACAGATCGTTGAGATCCGACGTCGCGAAGCGGCCGCCGTCGAGAGGAACGAGCGGGCGCAGCTCCGGCGGGATGACCGGGATGACGTCGAGGATCATCCAGTCCGGACGATGGCCCGACTTGCGGAACGCGTCGACGACCTTGAGGCGCTTCGCGGCTTTCAGCTTTTTGATCTGCGACGTTTCGGTGCGCATGATGAGGCGCAGCTCGTCGCTGAGCTCTTCCACGTTGACGCGGCGCAGCAGCTCTTTGATCGCTTCGGCGCCCATCTTCGCAACGAAGACGTCGCCGTACTGCGAACGAAGCTCGCGGTACCGCTCTTCGGGGAGCAGCTCTTTTTCGTTGATGACGCCCGTCAGGTCACCCGGATCGATGACGACATACGACTCGAAATAGAGGATGCGCTCGAGGTCGCGGAGCGAGATGTCGAGCAGGTGTCCGATGCGCGACGGCAGGCCTTTGAAGAACCAGACGTGCGAGACCGGCGAGGCCAGCTCGATGTGTCCCATGCGCTCGCGGCGCACTTTGGACTTGGTGACTTCGACACCGCATTTGTCGCAGATGACGCCGCGGTGCTTCATCCGTTTGTACTTGCCGCAGAGGCATTCCCAATCGGTGATCGGTCCGAAAATCTTCGCGCAGAAGAGACCGTCGCGCTCCGGTTTGAAGGTGCGGTAGTTGATCGTTTCCGGCTTGGTGACTTCGCCGTACGACCACGACCGGATCTTCTCCGGGGACGCGAGGCTGATCTTGATCGCGTTGAAATCGTTGATCGCCTGGGTTGCCTTCGCGGGCTGGAACAGTGCGTTGAAACTTTCCAATTTGTGCCTCCCTTGCAGGGCGGTTGAACTAGCGTCTTGAGATCCTTCGGCGCTCACGCGCCTCGGGATGAACCGCGCCGTGGCGCGGTTCAGTTGTCAGTCGTCTTCGGATGCGGGAACTGCAGTTTCACGTTCGTCCCGAAACACTCCCAGCACGGCGTTTCCCAATCGGTATCGCCAGAGTGAAAGTGGACGGTCATGTGAATCGATCCGAGGCCGTGACAGGCACGGCAATCGGCGTTCGGCATGCGGGCAAGGCTCGTGACTCTGCGGGCCATTTTCGCTATTCCTTCAACAACTCGACGTCGAGACAGAGCGACTGCAGTTCGCGAACGAGAACGTTGAACGACTCGGGCAGGCCCGGATCATCCGGAACCTCACCTTTGACGATCGCCTCGTAGATCTTCGAACGTCCTTCGACGTCGTCCGACTTCACGGTGAGCAGCTCCTGGAGCGTGTACGCCGCGCCATACGCTTCGAGAGCCCAGACTTCCATCTCTCCGAAGCGCTGACCGCCGAACTGCGCCTTGCCACCCAGCGGCTGCTGCGTGATGAGGGAGTACGGTCCGATGGAGCGCGCGTGAATCTTGTCGTCCACGAGATGCGAGAGCTTCAGCATGTAGATGTAGCCGACGCAGACCTGCTGCTCGAAACGCTCGCCGGTCATGCCGTCGTACAGCGTGGTCTTGCCGTCGCTCGGCAGGTTGGCTGCCTTGAGCTGCGCCTTGATCTCGCCTTCGGTCGCGCCGTCGAATACGGGCGTCGAGAAGTGGAGACCGAGTGAGCGCGCGGCCCAGCCGAGGTGCGTCTCGAGAATCTGACCGACGTTCATACGCGACGGAACGCCGAGCGGATTGAGGACGATCTCGACCGGCGTGCCGTCCGGCATGTACGGCATGTCTTCTTCGGGCAGGATGCGCGAGATGACACCCTTGTTGCCGTGGCGGCCGGCCATCTTGTCGCCGACGCTGAGCTTGCGCTTCATCGCCACGTAGACCTTGATCATCTTGATGACGCCCGGGGGCAGCTCATCGCCCTTCTGGAGGTCTTCGCGACGCTCTTCGGCCTTCTGCTCCAGCACGCGGATGCGGTTCTCGGCGCGCTCGACGAACATGCGCACGGTCTCGCGCGCTTCTTCTTCGACCGGCAGCGCGAGGAGCTCGCGGCGGCTGAGGCGGTTGATCACTTCGCGATCGGCAATCTCACCCTTGCGGACGAGGACGTCGCCGGTCTTGAAGTCGACCACGTCGCGCTGCAGCTTCTGTTCGCTGAGCACGTCGGAAATCTTCTTGTTGCGCGCGTCGGTGATGATCCGGATCTCATCCTGGATGTTCCGGTTCATCCGTTCGATCTCGCCTTCTTCGATCGACTTCGCGCGCATGTCCTTGTCGACACCTTTGCGCGAGAAGATCTTGACGTCGACGACGGTGCCTTCGATGCCCGGGGGCGTCTTGAGCGAGGCGTCGCGAACGTCGCCGGCCTTTTCACCGAAGATCGCGCGGAGCAGCTTCTCTTCCGGCGTGAGCTGGGTCTCGCCTTTCGGCGTGACTTTGCCGACGAGGATGTCGCCCTGCTTGACGGTCGCGCCGATGCGGATGATGCCGCTCTCGTCGAGATCGCGCAGCGCGGATTCCGAGACGTTCGGAATGTCGCGCGTGATTTCCTCGGGACCGAGCTTGGTGTCGCGGGCTTCGATCTCGAACTCTTCGATGTGGATCGAGGTGTAGTAATCCTCTTTCACCAGCTTCTCGGAGACGAGAATCGCGTCCTCGAAGTTGTTGCCGCGCCACGGCATGAACGCGACGAGCACGTTGCGGCCGAGGGCGAGCTCACCGGCGTCGGTGCAGGGACCGTCGGCGAGGACCTGGCCCTTGCGGACCCGCTGCCCTTCACGAACGACAGGCTTCTGCGCGATGCAGGTGTTCTGGTTGGAGCGCTTGAACTTGATCAGCTGATAGATGTCGGCGCCGAACTCGCGCGTTTCACCCGTCTCCTGATCTTCGGCCTCGACGCGAACGATGATGCGGTTCGAGTCGACGAGGTCGACCACGCCGCCACGCTTGCACTGCACGACCGCGCCGGAATCTTTGGCGACGACGTTCTCCATGCCGGTGCCAACGTACGGCGATTCGGTGCGGAGCAGCGGAACGGACTGGCGCTGCATGTTGGCGCCCATGAGTGCGCGGTTCGCGTCGTCGTTCTCGAGGAACGGAACGAGCGAAGCGGCGACCGAGACGAGCTGCTTGGGCGAGACGTCGATGAAGTCGACCTTCTCGCGCTCGATCGAGACGAAGTCGCCCGACTGACGCGCGATGACGCGGTCGTGCACGAGGTTCCCCTCGTCGTCGAGCATGACGTTCGCCTGGGCGATGGTGTAACGCTCTTCATCCCACGCGGAGAGATAGAACGCATACGGCTCGGCCTCGGCGGCCTGCATGAGGTTCTTCTTCTTCGCGCCGGCGTTGGCGGCGTTGTCCTTCGCGATGCGGTTGTTTTCCTTCTGCAGGTCGCGCTTCTCGACGATCTGGCCGAGCGTGAAGTTGGCATCGCCGGTCTTCATCACGCGGTAGTGATCGAGCACGCGGCCGTTCTCGACCTTCTTGTACGGCGACTCGATGAAGCCGTACTCGTTGATGCGCGCGTAGCAGGCGAGCGACGAGATGAGGCCGATGTTCGGACCTTCAGGCGTTTCGATCGGGCAGATGCGGCCGTAGTGCGTCGGGTGAACGTCGCGCACTTCGAAGCCGGCGCGCTCGCGAGACAGACCACCCGGTCCAAGGGCCGAGAGGCGGCGCTTGTGGGTGACCTCGGAGAGCGGGTTCGTCTGGTCCATGAACTGCGAGAGCTGCGACGAGCCGAAGAACTCCTTGATCGCCGCGATGACCGGCTTGGAGTTGATGAGGTCGTGCGGCATCGCGGAATCGATGTCCTGATGGACCGACATCTTTTCCTTGATTGCGCGCTCCATGCGCACGAGACCGATGCGGAACTGGTTCTCGAGCAGCTCGCCTACGGCGCGGACGCGACGGTTGCCGAGGTTATCGATGTCGTCGACGCGGCCGACGTCCTTGCGGAGACGCAGCAGGTAGTTGATGACGACGTAGAAATCTTCCGGCGTCATGGTCTTCTGCGTGACCGGCGAATCGAGATCGAGCTTGATGTTGAACTTGAAGCGGCCGACGCGCGAGAAGTCGTACTTGCGCGCATCGAAGAACATGCCTTCGAACAGGGCCTTGGCCGACTCGAGGGTCGGGGGATCGCCCGGGCGCATGCGGCGGTAGATTTCGATGATCGCTGCTTCGAACGACTTCGACGTGTCCTTGCGGACCGTGTTGAGCAGGATGTCGGAAACGAGATCCCAGTCGGGGAAGATGACTTCGATGTCGGTGATGCCACGCTCGCCGAGCACGGCGGCCCAGTCGGCCGGAACGTTTTCGCTCGCTTCGAAGAGCACTTCGCCGGTGTTGAAGTCGACGACGTCGCCGAGGAACACGGCCTTGTCGAGCGCCGCGTAGTCGACCTTGACGGTCGTCTCGTTGTTCTTCGTCAGCTGATCGGCCATCTTCTGGTCGAGCTTGATGCCGGCGAAGACGGTGCGCACGGCGCGGCGGCCGCGGATGGAGTGACGCTCTTTCGCTTCTTCCTGATCGAGGACGCGGCGATCGAACGAGAGCTCGGCGCCATTGTCCGCGAGACGCACTTTGATCGGCGTGTAGAACTGGCGAAGGATTTCTTCGTCGGTCGTGAGGCCGAGGGCGCGAAGGAAAACCGATCCGAGGAACTTGCGCTTACGGTCGATGCGAACGTAGAGGATGTTCTTCTGGTCGTACTCGAACTCAACCCACGAGCCGCGGTACGGGATGATTTTCGAGAGGAACGTGTGGGCGGATTCTTTGGTGAAGAAAACGCCCGGTGAGCGATGGAGCTGCGAGACGATGACGCGCTCGGTTCCGTTGATGATGAACGTACCGTTGTCGGTCATGAGAGGAATGTCGCCGAAAAAGACTTCCTCTTCCTTTGCGTCGCGCATGTGCTTGACGCCGGTGTCGGGATCTTTGTCGTAGACGAAGAGGCGGAAGGTGACTTTCAGCGGAACGCTGTAGGTCATGCCGCGCTCCTGGCACTCTTCGACCGAGTACTTCATCTGCAGGTCGACAGGGTTGCCGCAGATGTCGCAGACCTCGACGCGGTTCTTGTTGATGACGCCGCACTGGCCGCAGTTGACGGTCTCTTCGTGCGGGTGATCGGTGATGATCTTCGATCCGCAGTTCGCGCACGACATGCGCAGGTGCTCCAGCCCCTTGAGCTGACCGCACTTGCACTCCCAGTTGCCGATGGCAAACCGGACGAAGTCGAGCGAGCAGGTCTCACGGAAATCGCTGAAGGGAAAAACGCTGGTGAAGACCGACTGCAGACCGGTGTCCTCGCGCTCCTCCGGAAGGAGGTTCATTTGCAGGAACCGCTCGTACGACTTTCTCTGGACGTCGATCAGGTTTGGCAACGCCATGTACGACCTGATCTTGGAGAAGTCGTGACGAACCGGCTCCTGTTTGGGCATGGCTCCGTTCATTCGGTGTGACTCCTAATGTCTTGAATACTTCGCGTCAGGCGAGGCCTCTTTGCAGGCAACGCAAAGAGGAGTACGCGATGGTGAGCCGTGGCGAGAAGGCCGCTCCCCCCTTCTCTGGCTCGAGAGATGAACGCAGAAAGCAGAACGCAGAACGATGCGATCAGAAAAAGAGCGCGGCTGGCGCGAGCTCTTTTTCTGGTCGTTCGTTCTGCACTCTGCGTTCTGCGTTCATGTGTTTCTCAAAGACGACAAATCCGGGCGATGCAATCGCACCGCCCGGAATGGGTCCGCGTGTCATCCTGAGCGAAGCGAAGGACCTTCTCCGTGGCTCGGTGGAAGATCCTTCGTCGTCTTCGCGACTCAGGATGACACGGTGAATTACTTGACGGAGACTTTCGCGCCGGCGTCTTCGAACGCCTTGCGGATCTTCTCGGCTTCGTCCTTGGTGACGCCTTCTTTGATGTTCTGCGGAGCGCCCTCGACGAGGTCTTTCGCTTCCTTCAGACCAAGCGCGGTGACTTCGCGAACTGCCTTGATGACGTTGATCTTCTTGTCGCCCGCGCTCTCGAGCACGACCGTGAACTCGGTCTGCTCTTCAGCCGGGGCAGCGGCAGCGGCGCCACCGGCAGCCGGCGCAGCGGCAACGGTCGCGGCAGCAGCGGAAACACCGAAGCGATCTTCGAGTGCCTTGACGAGGTTCGCGAGATCGAGAACCGTCATCGACTCAACCTGCTTCACGAAATCTTCAGTCGAAATAGCCATTTCAGCCTCCAAAAGTCTTTCTTAACTAGAGTGTCGAATCCCAAGCGGACCGCGCGTCGCGGCCCGCGCCATGTCATTGCGCGTTATGCGTCTGCCGCCGTGTCGCCGCCGCCCTTCTGCTTCGCAATCTGGTCGAGGACGACCGCGATGTTGCGAACCGTGCCGTTGAGCACGACCGCCAAGCCGCGAATCGGATGCTGCATGAGGTACAGCAGCTTGCCG
>DASVUA010000412.1:0-6653 GCA_036387295.1 Thermoanaerobaculia bacterium
GCTAGTTACCGTTCGGTGCGGGTTCAGGGGGTCGTTGCGCGTGGGCCATCAGTGTTGGTGTGGCCTAGGCGCAACACCCCAAACGCCCAACGCCCAATGCCCAACGCCCTCCCTACCGTCCCGTAAAAAACCGCAGAAACCGCGCGATCGCGATCTTCATCTCTGCACGCGGCGTGATCAGGTCGACCATGCCGTGCTCGACGAGGAACTCGCTGCGCTGGAAGCCTTCGGGAAGGGTCTGGCGGATGGTCTGCTCGATGACGCGCGGGCCGGCGAAGCCGATGAGCGCACGCGGCTCGGCGATGTTGAGATCTCCGAGCATGGCGTACGACGCGGTGACGCCGCCGGTGGTGGGATCGGTGAGGACGGAGATGTACGGCAGGTGAGCGGCCGCGAGACGCGCGAGCGCGGCAGAGATCTTCGCCATCTGCATGAGCGAGAGAATGCCTTCCTGCATGCGCGCGCCGCCGGAGCAGGAAACGATGATCAGCGGCTCTTTTTTCTCGATGGCGCGCTCGACGGCGAGGGTGATTTTCTCGCCGACCACCGAGCCCATCGAGCCGCCCATGAATGCGTACTCCATGGCGCAGACGACGACAGGGATGGAGTCGAGCTTTCCTTCGGCGCAGAGGACCGCGTCGGTCGGGCCGACGCGGTTCTGGTACACCTTCAAACGGTCGGCGTAGCGCTTGGTGTCGCGGAATCCGAGCGGGTCGCCGGAGCGGATCTCGCTCGCGAATTCTTTGTACTTGTTGTCGTCGAACAGAATCTCGAAGCGCTCACGCGCGCTGAGCCGGAAGTGATAGCCGCATTTCGGGCAGACGTTGAGATTCGCCTCGACTTCTTTGCGATAGACGATCTCTTTGCACTCGTCGCACTTGATCCACAACCCCTCGGGGATCGCGACCTGCTTCTCGACGGCCTCTTTCGGTTTCTTTTCCTTCCGGAACCACGCCATGGCCGGGACTCTAGCACGCGTCACAAAATGTCTCTAGCCAGCTCCGTCTCGCGTTCCGCATCAGTCTTTGTAGATCGAGACGTGGGGAACGCCGTCGGTGCCGATGTGGCCGCGGTACATCCCTTCGGAGTTGAACGACGTCGCGAAATTGCCCTTGCGGTCGAGGATGATCACGCCGCCTTCGCCTTTCACCGGCGCGAGCTTCTTGTGGATGACTTCATCGCCCGCCTGCTGAACGGTGAGACCGCGGTACTTCATGAGCGCGGCGATGTCGTACGCGACCGTCCAGCGGATGAAAAATTCGCCGTGGCCGGTGGCCGAAACGGCGCACGATTCATTGTCCGCGTAGGTGCCGGCGCCGATGATCGGCGCATCGCCGACGCGGCCGAACTGCTTGTTGGTCATGCCGCCGGTCGAGGTGCCGGCGGCGAGGTTGCCGTGCACGTCGAGCGCGACGGCGCCGACGGTGCCGAATTTTTTCGCTTCGTCGAGCGGCGCGAAATCGAGCACCGCCTGCGGCTTCTCTTTCGTCAGTTCGTTCTGCAGCGCTTTCCAGCGGCGCTCGGTCCAGAAGTACGACGGATCGACGATCTCCAGCCCCATCTTCGTGGCGAAGAGCTCCGCGCCGCGGCCGACCATCATCACGTGCTCGGACTTTTCCATCACGGCGCGCGCGGCGGTGATCGGGTTGCGGATGATCGTCACGCCGGCCACCGAACCGGCCGCTTTCGTCCGCCCGTCCATGATCGATGCGTCGAGCTCGTTGCGTCCTTCATGCGTGAAGACCGCCCCTTTGCCGGCGTTGAAGAGCGGCGAGTCTTCGAGGACGCGAATGCTCGCTTCGATGGCGTCGAGACTCGAGCCGCCTTTGTCGAGCACGGCGTGCCCGGCGCGCAGCGCGAGCTCGAGGGCGTCGCGGTACTGCTTTTCGACGTCGGCAGACATGCTCTGCCGCGTGATCGTTCCGGCTCCGCCGTGAATGACGAGCATGGTTTTCTTCTTCACGTCCTGGGCGGATACCCCGAGGCCGAACACGATTGTTGCAGTGACGAGCGCGAGTCGTTTGAGCATGATCCGTACACTAACACTGCTCCTTCTGATCGCGACGAGCGCGGCCGCGCAATCGCCGGCCGCCGACTGGCGGACGATCGAGACGCCGCATTTTCGCGTGCACTATCCGCGCGAATACGAAGAGTGGTCGACGCGCGCCGCCGAGCGCCTCGAAGCGATCCGCGAGGCGGTCGTGGCGGAGGTCGGGTACGCACCGCCGCAAACGATCGACGTCCTGGTCGTCAATCCGGCCGCTTCGCCGAACGGGGAAGCGTGGACGTTTCTCGACGCGCCGCGCATGATCTTCTACACCGAGGCGCCTGGGCTCGATGAAGTCGTCGGCGCGCAGGCGCACTGGATCGACCTCCTCGCGGTGCATGAGACCGCGCACCTCGTGCACATGCTGCGGCCGAGCCGCAACCCGATGGTGCGCGCGTTCGAGAATTTTGTACTGCCGCTCAATCCGATCACGCTGCACGCACCACGATGGGTGCTGGAGGGTTACGCGACGGTGGTCGAAGGAAGGCTCACCGGCGCGGGGCGGCCGACCAGCACGATTCGCGCGCTCGTGCTGCGCCGCTGGGCCGCGAACGGGCGTTTGCCGAGTTACCGGCAGCTCGACAGCGACCGCCGTTTTCTCGGCATGTCGATGGCCTACCTGATGGGCTCCGCCTATCTCGAATGGCTCGAGCAGCGCGGCGGTCCCGGTTCGCTGCGCAAGGTCTGGGCGCGCATGACGGCGCGCAACCGCCGCTCGTTCGATGCCGCCTTCGCGGGCGTGTTCGGCGAGCGTCCCGAGCGCCTCTACGGCCAGTTCGTCGCGGAGCTCACGGCCTCCGCGTTGGCGGTGGAGCGCGGTGCGACGCTTCAAGAGGGGGAGCTGTTCCAGGAGACGCAGCGCGCGAGCGGCGATCCCGACGTCTCGCCGGACGGCACGCTGCTCGCGGTGGTCGTCCGCCAGCGCGACGTGCCGGAAAAGCTGGTGATCTGGTCGACCGGACCGGCAACGGAGGAAGAGCGCAAATACGAAGAGCGTCTCGACAAAATCCTCGCGCGCGATCCGGAAGACGTGCGGCCGGTACGGACGAAACCGCTGCCGCGCAAAGCGATTCATTCGCTGGTGATGCCGGACGGCGGCGCGATCGAGATGCCGCGCTGGATGCCGGACGGGAAGTCGATCGTCTTTTCGCATCGCACTCCCGACGCCGAGGGATTTCTGCATTACGACTTGTACCGCTGGGATTTCGAGCGCCTCACGCGCATCACCCATCTCGCCGACGTGCGCGACGCCGATCCGCTGCGTGACGGACGGACAGCGGTGGCGGTGCGCAGCCGCCACGGCAAGACGCAGCTCGTGACTGTCGATCTCACCACCGGCGCCGTGACGCCGCGCACGGAGGCGTCGATCGACGTCGTCGAATTGCATCCGCGCGTCAGCCCCGACGGCACGCGCGTCGCGCACGCCTCCCACCGCGGCACGTCGTGGGTGTTGATGGTCGACGATCGCATGCTGCCGCTGCCCGGCTCCGCGGTGTCGCCGGAGTGGCTCTCGAACGACGAGCTGGTCGTGACGGTGCTGGCCGGCGGATTCGCCGAGTTGTATCGCGTGCGCGCCGACGGCAGCGAGCCGGCGGTGCCGATCACCCGCAGCGCCGGCGGCGCATTCGACGCTGCTCCGGCGAATGACGGCCGCATCTTCTTCATGTCGCTCGAGCCCGACGGGTATGTGGTGCGCGCGCTTCCCGCAATCGCGTCTCTGGAGAGCCGGACGTTCATCCCGGCGGACTCGCTCGTTCCCGCCATCCCGCCTGCCGCGGCGACACCTGCTACGTTCGCAGCACAGCCGGTTTCGTCGCATCCGTACGGCCTCGGGCGTCAGGAGCTCGCCTGGTTCGCCGGAACGAATGTCGGCCCCGGGCAGCGCGCGTTCGAGCTGGGCGTCCGTTTCGGCGATGTGGTCGGCCGGCTCGACACGTTGCTGATCGGTTCCCTCGGTGCCGACGACGCGCCGAGCGGCCTCGGAATCGCGAGCGCGTGGCGCGGCTGGCCGGTCGAGCTGCAGGCGCACGCGTATCACCTCGACGACACACAAACCTGTCTGTTTCCGCGCGGCGGCGACGGCGATTGCGTCGGCGCGAATGGTCTCGAATTGCGCGCGCTCTGGACGAGTCGCTTTCCGCAAAGCCGCGTCACGCTGGAAGGAGGCGCGTTGTCGGACGACCTGCTGTTCGCCAGCGCGGCGTTCGGCACGCGACAGCAATTGGGCGTTTCGCGCATCGAAGAATCGATTCGCCTCGACGTCGACCAGGAGCACTATCGCGCCGTCGCCGCGGCGTCATTCGCGTCAGGCTCGCTGCGCGTCGCCGCTCGCTATCAGCACGACGGCGGCGCGCGCGTGACGGTGGGCGGACTTTCATCATCGATTCTGCCGCGCTCCGCGTATCTGCACCGCGTGCTCGATCCGGCGTTGCCGGTAGCGATTCTCTCCGGCGACGACTACGATGGCTGGCGGATCGAATCGACTGTGCCGCTGTTGCCGTTCAACGCCTTCTATCAACGCCATCAGCTCGGCGATGCGCGTATCTCGCTCGCGGGGCTCGAAACGGGACTGAGCTCCGACCCGTTTCCGATTGCGAAGCTCCCCGGGCTCGAGCTCACGGCCGGCGTTGCGTACGTTCTCGATTCTCCGATCGTTGCGGATGAAGGGGACATTCAATGGTGGCTGGGGATGCGGTGGCGTCCATGATTCACATTCATAACGGCGACGTCGTGGCCTCCGCGGCGAAGCGCGCCGAGATTCCGGGCGAGCACCTCGCGTATCGCGAGTCGCTCGTGAGCGGCCCGGTCGTGCCGGGGGAGGAGTGGATCGAGATGCGCGCACGCGCGCTCGCCGATTCGCACGGCCAGGACCTGCTGCGCGTCCGCACCGATCTGCTCGAGCAGGAACAGACGCTCGATGCCGCGGCGTCGCGCGGCGAAGTGGTGCTCTGGTTCGAGCACGATCTCTATTGCCTCGTGCATCTCGTCTATCTGCTGCAGCGTTTCGCCGGTGCGGGAAATCTCTCGCTGGTCTGGTGTCCGTTTCCGCTCTCGGAGAACGAAGAGCGCGGCCTGCATCTGCTGTACGAATCGCGCGAGACGGTGACGCCCGAGCTGATCTCGACGGCGCAGAAGGTGTGGAGCGCGTACACGTCGCCCGATCCGACCGCGCTCAACGAATGGCTGCGCCGCGATACGTCCGATTTCCCGTTCCTCCGCGAAGGCATTGCCTTGCATGCGTCGCGGTTTCCTTCCGATACGAACGGCCTCGGCGCGATCGAGCAGCGGTTGCTGCGGCACATCGCGAACGGCTTCACCGACTTTCCGACGCTGTTCGATCACTTCAATTCCGAAGTGCCGCGATTCGGGTTCGGTGACACCGAGGTGTTCCGGCACATCAAAGCGCTCGCGAATCGCACGGTGCCGCTGCTCACGCTCAGCGGCGATCTGCCGAAAGCGATCTGCACGATCACGCCGGCAGGTGAGAGCGTGTTGCGCGGCGAGGCCGACGATCTGGCGATCAACGATCCCGATCTCTGGCTCGGCGGCGCGCATCTGACCAGGGACGCTCAATGGCGATGGACCGGAACGAACCTCTCTGCCGCGTCGTGAGGTTCGACGCCACGGATGGCGTCGGATTGGCGGGCCTGCTGTACGAACCGAAGCGCACGACCGATCGCGCGGCGATTTTTCTGCACGGCACCGGCGGCGCGTCGGTGTTCGAATCGAAGCGGACGAACAAGCTGGCCGAGGTCTTCACCCGCGGCGGCATCGCCTACTTTCCGTTCAACAACCGCGGCGCGCATCTGATGCGCCGGCTCGGCAACGTGCAGGGCGGCATGGCCTACGAGCGCATTCGCGATTGCGTGTTCGACATCGACGGCGCGATCCGCGAGCTGCGCGCGCGCGGCTATCGCGACATCACGCTGATCGGCCATTCGACCGGCGCGAACAAGGTGGCGGTGTACGACTTTTACAAAGAGCGCGTGCAGGCGAAACGCTACGTGCTGCTCGCGGGCGGCGACGACACGGGGCTGCTGTACGACCAGCTCGGCGGGCGCCGTTTCGATGCGGCGTTGAAGAAAGCGCGCGAACAGATTCGCGCGAAACGGGGCGAAGAGCTCGTGCCGCGTGCGATCTCCGCACTGCCGATGAGCTGGACGTCGTTCTTCGACATGGCGAATCCCGACGGCGATTACAACGTCTTCCCGTTTCTCGAAGTGCTGCGCAACGTGCGCCTCTCGCGCAAGCCGCGTTTTCGCCACTTGCGCGGCATCCGCAAACCGACGCTGATCCTCTACGGCGAAAACGACGAGTACTGCTTCGGCGACGTTCCTCGCTGCGTGCAGATCCTCGACGAAGCGCTCGGCCCGAAACCGAACATCGAACTGGCGATCCTGAAAGACGCCGATCACGGTTTCGGCGGCAAGGAAGAGGAGTTGGGCGAGCTGCTCGTGGAGTGGATCAGCGGGTCGTAGTTCGTCGCACTCCGTTCATCTCGGTCGCCACAAGAACGGTTCTGCGCGGCACGCCGCGCGCACGCGTGCAGATCCTCGACGAGGCGCTCGGCGCGAACCGGATGTGGAACTGACAATCACGCGTAAAC
>DASVUA010000413.1:0-1661 GCA_036387295.1 Thermoanaerobaculia bacterium
CCGCTGATCAACTGGAAATCGGCGCTGTCAAAGTACGTCCAGCGACCCATTCCCTCGTCGGTGTCGGTGCTGAGCCTGCGCATGCGCACAGGGCTGAGCTGCAGCGCGAACGAGCGCAGCGCGTCGAACATGAGGTAGAAGACGCCGCAGACGATGGCGATCAACACCCAGTGGATGTGCAGGTGAGGAAGACTACTTCCCATGTGGGTTGCGGATGATTCTAGTGCAACGAGGCAGGTTACGCATGGCAGGTGGGAGTGTGCTCAGCTGAGGAGCATGGCCAGGAGTGCCGCGGCGAGGGACGCTTTCATCAGCCCCTCGGCGCGTTTGTGCAGCGCGTTGAACGCGCGTCGGTGCGAATCGCTCTCCGGCATCTCCGGTGTGAGATGCACGCGCCGCGCCTCCAGAGCCGGTTCGAGATAGGCGATCTCGTAGAGCACGGCCGCGGCGAGCAGCAGCAGCATCCCCCACCGGACGCCGATCCAGAGCGTCGCATTGCGTTCCCACAGCAGATGTTTGAGCGCCGCGGCGACGATCGTGACCAGCAGCGCGCCGACGCGGACGCGCGCAAACCGGCGCAGCACAGTCCCGAACACGCGGCCCGCGTCGAGCCGCGGCAACGTCCGGAACAGCGCCGGCGCGACGAGCGCGCCGAGGACGAGCGCACCGCCGATCCAGACCGCGAGGCCGAGGTGATAAAACAGGTTCGTGAACAGGTGCGGCCAGTTGGGCATATTCGGAGGCGGAAGAGTAATCTAAATGCCCATGAACGCTCTGGTCCTGCTGCTCACACTGACATCGACGATCGTGCTTCGCTCCGGCGAGCGCATCGCCGCCGAAGGTGCGGTGCGCGAAGAGAAAGGCGTCGTGATTTTCCGCTCGAACGGCGTCTTCTACTCGATGCCGGCCGAGGAAGTGGAGCGCATCGAGAAACAGCAAACGCCCGACGGATCGCAGACCAAAGTGCGCCGCCTCGCCGTGTCGGAAGAAGAGCGGCGCCGCCTCCTCGCCGCGCTGGAAAAGAATCATTCCGGCGTCGCGCCAAAGCCGCTCCCCCTCCCGAAGGAAATCCCGCCGCCGCCCTCGCGCGAGGAAGCAGCGGAGCAGCGCCGCGAGGAAAACGACTGGCGCCGCGAAGCGCGCGCACACGAGGAATCGGTCCGCCGCGCGAACGAAGAGCTGGCTCTGCTCGAATCGCGCGCCGACGAGCTCCGGTCGCAGATCCACGGTTTCGTTTCCCTCGGATACCGCCCGCGCCAATTCACGTATCAAACGACGCAGCTCGAGCGCGTTCTGGCGCAGATTCCTTACGCGGAGCTCGAAGTCACACGCGCGGTTCGCGCCTACGACCAGTTTCGCGAAGACGCGCGCCGTCAGGGCGTCATGCCCGGCTGGCTGCGTTGAACGCGATCAGGGCTGCGGGCCAAACGTCTCGCTGATCACACCCGCGGCGTCGGCGTCGATGCCGGTCAGCGCTTTGCGGACGCGATCGAGAAACGGATCGAAGCCGGCGGCGAGCACGATCGACGTCTTGATCGCGGAGCGATTGCGCTCGATCAGCGTTTCGATCGGACCGCTCATGTGCACGATGTCGCCGGCGCGCGCGAGCGGATCGAAATCGCCGGCGTAGAGGATGTGGCGCTGATCGGGCTCGTACAGGA
>DASVUA010000414.1:0-2041 GCA_036387295.1 Thermoanaerobaculia bacterium
GCGTCATCGGTCGTCGTCCGCCGCCGCCTGAACGGAAAACGGCTGGTTTCGAGGCTCGATCCGTCACCAGCGCAGAATGCGGAGGCGGCCGCGATCCACGAGCGGCTTCAGCGGTGGCACGGCATCACCAGGTCGCTCCTCCACCGCCATGCATTGACGCCCTTCGTCGATCTCGAACAGAAGGTCCGCACCGCCACCGCGTATGTGTTGCTGCAGCGCCAGACGGACGCCAACATCACTGAAGGCCTTTGGCGCGAAGCTTTCGATCGTGAACTGACACACATCGCCATCCAGCTCGAGCAAATCCTCGACATGTGTGTCGAGGCCATCCGTCCAGCCGCGTCCGCCGCGCTCCATGTGCCGATCGACGTTTCCCTCGACGTACACGAAGCGGACCGTTGCCGCGTGACGCTCCGCTGGCGCGGGCGCGAAACGAGTGCAACGAGGCCGATCCCGATTACGGCCGACGACGTACGCGCGGCAATCGCCGTCTGCGGTCAGCCGACTGCACATGAACATCTGTCCGTGTTGCAAAGCGTCGGAAGGAAGCTTTTTGTGTTGCTCGCCGATGACATCCCTGGTGACGCATACTCTGCGGCACTTGCTGAGGCGAACAGGAGCGGGGCGAAGGTCGCGATTCGCCTTCATCTCGCGAATGCGGGCCATCTCGCGCGCGCGCCGTGGGAGTTGCTGCACGACGGCAAAGACTTTCTCGTTCTTCAGTCAATCGCGATTGCACGCTCGCTCGACGGCACGTCGGACGCTCGTGCGACAGCCGACGAGGCATTGCGTCTGCTGGTCACGATCAGTTCTCCCAATGACCAGCACGCTCTCGATGTCGAACGAGAAGCCTCGCTTCTGCGCGATGCCATGGGCGGCCTGGAACTGATCGGCCGTGCCTCGATCGACGTCGCTGCCGACGGGGCACTGGACACACTGCGGCGGATGTTGCGAGCGGCCGCCGAAGCGGGGCGTCCCTACAACGCTTGGCATTTCATTGGCCACGGACGGTTCAACGCGGCTTCGGGGCAGAGCGAGCTCGCAATGACAGGGGAGGGAGGCGCGGCGCAATTCGTCGGGGAGAGTGTGCTGCGGGTGTTGTTTCGCGAACACCCGTTGAGGGTAGCAGTGCTGAATGCGTGTGAGACGGCGCACCGGCCGCCCATCGGTTTTGGTGCGAAGGCGGTCGTGGCAATGCAATTCCGAATTTCGGACGCCGCTGCGATTGTCCTCGCTGATGAGGTGTACAGCGGAATTGCGACCGGTGCCGGCTTGGTGCACGCGATTTCGGACGTACGGCTGACCCTGTTCTGCCGTCCCGGTGCCGAATGGATCACCCCAATTCTCTTCCTCGAAGACGAGGCCCGTGAACCCGGGCTTTTGTCCTGACGCGAATCTACGGCTATCCGGAGGGCCACAACTATGGGAGACGTGGTGTATGCTCGCGCGCGTCCGTCAGAAGACGAATGCTCGTTGTCCGCGGCGCGCTGTGCACCGATTGTCGACGACCCGCCGATGTCCGAATTCAGCCAGCTTCTCGTCCGAGAGTTGCCGCTCATCGAAAAGATCACGCATGTGATCTGCCGCCGAAGCGGTATGCAGCCGGATGAAATCGAAGAATTCACGGCCGAAGTGCGGCTGAAGCTCGTCAAAAACGATTATGCGATCCTGCGGGCATATGCAAAACGAAGCAGCTTCTCGACGTACATGGCTGCCGTCATCCAGCGCCTGCTGATCGACTACCGGCGCCATCATCTGGGCAAATGGCATGACTCGGCCGAAGCGCAGCGTCTCGGGCCGGTCGCAATCGACGTCGAGCGAGCGATCCTGCGCGACGGCCGCACGCCGGAAGAGACACTCACTTCGCTCCGCGGAAAGCATCCGCAGATCACCGCCGCCGAGATCGAACGGATCGCCAGCGCACTGCCTGCTCGAATTAGGCACAAGCGCGTGCCGATCGAGCAGGCGGAGGCGATCGAGAGCAGCGGCGAGACGGACCGCGTCGCGCGAGCGGACATCGCCGCGCGGATCTCGGCGGTCG
>DASVUA010000415.1:0-10321 GCA_036387295.1 Thermoanaerobaculia bacterium
TCGCTGGAAGGTCCTTCGCCGTCTTCGCGGCTCAGGATGACAACTGGGGGGCGTCCATCGCCAGGTGTGTCATCCCGAGCGGTCGAACGGCGCGCGGCGCCGGTGCCGATCGGATGACCCCTCGCTCTTTCTTCGGAAGCCGGCGGTGCCTGTGGAGCGGCGGGCTCTTAGCCCGCCGGAGTGTTCACTGGTCGGCGGGCTAAGAGCCCGCCGCTCCACAAGAACCGCCGCGGCAAGCGTGCAGTATCCGCCGGCGGTTTTAAGCGTGTCATTAGAAGCGACGTCGAGGGATCCCCTCCCGATGCACGATGCTCGCGCTATCGGCAGGGGATTCCTTCGCTTCGCTCGGAATGACACGTTGCAGGACGGACGCGCGCTTCTCAAACGCTTGTCATCCTGAGCCCCGCAGAGGGCTAAGGACCTTCTCTGTTGCTCGCCGGAAGGTCCTTCGCCGTCTTCGCGGCTCAGGATGACAAGTGGGGGCGTTCATCGCCAGGTGTGTCATCCCGAGCGCAGTCGAGGGATCCCCTCCGGATTCACGATGATCGCGCTACCGGCAAAGGATTCCTCGCTTCGCTCGGAATGACACGTTGCAGGACGGACGCGCGCTTCTCCCTCGCGCGAATCACGCGGCCGAGCCGCGGCCGGAGAGGGGGCCGGATACGACTCGGTTGCGGCCGGCTTGTTTGGCTTCGTAGAGGCGGGCGTCGGCGGCTTTGAAGAGGGCTTCGCGGTCGCGGGCGTCGTCGGGGTAGAGGGCGGCGCCGATGCTCACGGTCACGCCGGCGCCGTCGGTTGCGGGAGGGAGTGCTTCGATGCCGGCGCGGATGCGTTCGGCGATAACGGTGAGGGCGGCGCGCTCGACCTGCGGCACGATCACGGCGAACTCCTCGCCTCCGTAGCGGGCCGGGAAATCGACGGCACGCACCGACTCGCGAATCGCCTGCGCCACGCGGCGCAGGGCGTCGTTGCCGGCGAGGTGGCCGTAGGTGTCGTTATAGCTCTTGAAGCGATCGAGATCGAGGACGAGCACGCCGAAGCGTTCCGGGTAGCGGTCGGCGCGCTCGAGCTCCGCGTCGATCCGTTCGCGGAACGCGCGGAAGTTCGGGAGCGCCGTCAGATCGTCGGTCCGTGCGCGCGCTTTGAGCTCGTCCGCCATCCGGTTGAACGCCGTCCCGAGGGTCGCGATCTCGCGATCGCCGGCCACCGGCGCGCGGGCCGACAGATCCCCGGCCGCGATGCGATCCGCGGCGGCCGACAACTCCTCGATCGGCCTCACCACATTGCGCAGCGTGATCTGCACGACGGCGAACGAAAGCAGCACCAGAATCCACGCGATGGCGAGGCCGCTCGACATCATCGCCGACGTCTCGCGCTCGAGCGCGGGCAACTGCCGGCCGATCTCCAGCTTGCGTGCGGCGATGATCTCCTGCGCGTCCGCGACGATGGCGAGCGACGTCGCGTCGAGATCCTCGCGCAACGGCGCCGGCTCGTTGATGATCGCGCGGAACGCCTTCACGCGTGCCCGCAGCGTTCCGAGCTGCACGCGCGTCAGCGACTCATCGGCGAGATGCTGCGTCACGACGCCGTACCGCCGCGGCGATTCCTGCCCCGCAACGAATCGGGCGTGGAAAGCGTTCTGCGCGCGGATCAGCTCCTCGAGCGCGTTCACCGCTTTCGTTTCGACGGCGATGAGACGCGTCCAGCGCTGCTGCGCCTGCCGCGCGCGCCAGCTGAGCCCGAACGCAATCGCAAACAGCGCGACCGCGAACGCCCCGGTGAGGAGCAGCACGCGCGTTCGCAAATGTCGTCGTCGCACGCAGCGAGGATAATGCAGCGGTTGCAGCAGACGCCGTGAGCGTTCGCACGGGAATCTCTCGATGGACCTGAAAGCGATCTATCTCGCCGCGCTCGAACGATGTGCGCCCGAAACTCTGGTGCAGCGGCACATCGACCCGTCGATGCCGCGGAACGTCGTCGCCATCGGCAAGTGCGCGGGGTCGTTGCTCGACGGAGTCGCGCGCCTCTTCGAGATCGAAAGCGCGTTCGTCGCCATTCCGGAAGGCTACAAACAGCCTTCCGGACGGGCAGAAGTGCACGTCGGCGGACATCCGCACATCACTCCCGCCTCGTTTGCCGCGGGACGCGCACTGCTCGACTACCTCAGCACGCACGACGACGTGCTCTTCCTCATTTCCGGCGGCGGCTCGGCTTGTGTCGAGGTTCCGCTGGCGCCGTACAGCGAGAGCGACGTCGCGGAAGCGAACGCGAAGCTGATCGCCGGCGGCCTTCCCATCGCGGAGATCAATCGCGAACGGCGCGCGCGTTCCGCGATCAAAGGCGGACGGCTGGCGCAGTACGTCCGCGGCCGCGCCGTCACGCTCGTCTACTCGGATGTGAGGAGCGGCGCCCCCGAAGACGTCGCCTCCGGCCCGTTGCCGAACCCGGTCGTCATCGCCGACAACACGACGCTCGTGCGCGCGGCCGCGCAAATCATCGGTGACAACGCGGTCATCGTGGACGAGCAGCTCGAAGGGGGCGTGTTGGAGTCGGCGCGCGAGCTGGCCGCTCGTGCGGAAGGATTGAACAGAGGGCAGGTGCTCGTCGCGGGAGGCGAGCCGACGGTGATGGTGAAAGGGAACGGGCGTGGCGGACGATGCAGCGAACTGGCGGTGCGATTCGCGCTGCACAGCGCTTGCGAAGCGCTCTTCGGCAGCTCCGACGGCATCGACGGAAACAGCGGCGTGGCAGGCTTTCATCTTCCACCACGCGCCACCGCCTTCGTCCCCGCGGGGTGGGAGGCTGCGCTGAATGCCTCCGACTCCTTCCGCATCGCCGCGCAACTCGGTGAGCCGATTACAATTGCGCCGACGGGAAACAATCTCCGCGACCTGTTCCTCGTCGCGCGCGGACAGGCTCACGATTCGCAAGCAAGCGCCGCGGTAATCCCGCGCTGAACCGCTCCACCCGATGAACGTCACAGACCCAGGCGATCCGCTGCTGCCGCCGCCTTCACGGCGACGCATCCGGAGGTCCGCCCGCGAGCGGCAGCGCCGCGGTCCGATGTGGGGCTGCATGAAAGGCGTCGGCTGGCTCTTCGGCGTCGGCCTGGTGCTGGTGCTGCTCCTCCTCGCCGGCGCCTGGTGGTATGTCGGTACGACCAGTTTCGCCGGCCGCGTGCGCGCGCAGATCGAAGAGACGCTCGAGGCCCGCCTCGGCCGTGACGTCACGATCGGGCGCGTCGAGATCATCCGCCGCCGTCCGCGGCAGATCATCATCCACAACCTCCGCATCGCCAACGCGAAAGGCGGCGTCGCGCCGGAGTTCGCAACCGTGAGCCGCGTCGTCATCACCGGCGGCATCGAGTCGTTCTGGGGCCGCCGCATCAACGTCGATCGCATCGACGTCGTGCAGCCCAACCTCTGGTTCGAAGTGTTCCCCGACGGCACGCACAACTTCCCGAAATGGAAGACCGGACCGAAGCGGCCGCGCGAAATCGTGCACGTCGACTTCAGGAAGCTCTTCATCCGGAACGGCGCGTTCAGCTTCAACGACCGCAAGCACACCATCGTCGCCGTCGCGCATGACATCGACTCGAACATCACCGTCACGCGCGCCGAGGATCTGTACGAAGGAATCATGAACAGCCCGCTGGTGCGCGTGCGGCTGCAGGATTACGAACCGTTCGACGTGAACATGCGCGGCGGATTCCGCTTCACGCCGGGCGTGCTCGCGTTGCGCTCGATCGCGCTGAAAGGGCGCGGCATCGAAGCGTTCGTTTCCGGCAAACTCGATCCGCTCACGGAAGCCGCGTACGACCTGAATCTGCAATCGCGGATCGAATTGACGCGGATCAAAGAGATCTTCCGCGTCGAGCCGTTGCTCGAAGGACAGATCGCGCTCGACACGCGGCTGCGCGGCAAAGCCGGCGAGTTTCGTCTGACCGGCGGCTGGACGTCGCCGCGCATCGCCGCCGATGCGTACGAACTGGCGAGCGTCAAAGGCCGCCTCGACGTCAACGGCAACGGCATGACGGTCGAAGTCGACCGTGCAGGCTACGGCGGCGGGACGATCGGCGCGCACTACGTCCTCGGCAAGTACGCCGAGCCGTATCCGATGCGCGTCGATCTCCGCTACAACAGCATCGCGCTCGAGCAGCTCTTCAACGACTGGGGCATCGAGAACACCGGCCTGCGCGGCGCCGCAACCGGGAACCTCGCGTACCACTGGAACAAAGAAAAGATCCTCGAAGGCGCGGGCGAAGGGAGCGCGCGTCTCGCGCGCAACGCCGTCGCGTTCTCCGAGGCGCGCTATCCGGTGCCGCTCGCCGGCTCGGCCGAGTTTGCGCTCGATCGCGGCGTCGTCACCTTCCGCCGCGCCGAGCTCGATACAGACGCCTCGCACATCAGCCTCACCGGGTCGCTGAAGATCGAGAACGCGATCACCGATCTCCGCATGGCGATTCGCAGCACCGACTTTTCGGAGCTCGATCGCGTCGCGTACAACTTCGCGCACTCGGCCGGGAAGAACGACTTCGAGCTGCTCGGATTCGGCGGCGCGGGGACGATCAACGGCACGGTGCGCGGTCCGATCGACCGTCCGCAAGTCGCGGCGACGGTCACCGGCACGGCGCTGCGCTACAACGAAGTGCTCCTCGGCGACGCCGACATCGCGCTGCGCTACGACGGCGACGCCTCGACGCTCACGTTCGACCGCGGCATCTTCGTCGACGCAGGAGGGCGGCTCGCGCTCACCGGCACGATCGTCTTCCCCGAGCGCGGCCCCGGTCCGCGATTCGACATCGCCGTCGACGCGAACGGCTATCCCACGCAGCGCGCCATCGACGCGGTCGGTCTCGACATGAAAATCGGCGAAGGCCTCGCCACCGGAAAGCTCGTCGTCACCGGCACGCCGGAGAACGGCACCGCGCGATTCGCGGGGCTCACCATCCGCCGCGCCGACGCGACGCTCGCCCTCAACGGCACGATCAACTGGCTGCCCGGCGAGGGCAACGTCCGCTTCGATCTCGACATCGCCGCCACCAACTTCCCGGTGGCGGACATCGCCGCCTTCCTCGACTTCGCAAACATCCCGGTCACCGGCGATCTCACCGGCACGCTGAAGATCGCGGGGCGCAAGGAATCGCTCGAAGGGGCAGGCAGCATCACGCTCCGCAACGGCGCGATCATGGGCGAGCCGATCGAGCTCGCCTCGGCCGACATCAACTTCACAGAAGGCCGCATGCGCGCGACGAACGTGCTCGTGCGCGCGGCTGCCGGCGAGATCCGCGGCGAAGCGGAGGCCGATCTCGCGAAAGAGCGCTTCAGCTACAACATCACCTCCTCGTCGCTCGACCTCTCCCGCCTGCAGTTGCTGCAGGGGATGCGCGATCTCTTCGGCGGGCGCCTCGTGCTGCGCTCGACCGGCGCCGGAACGTTCACCAACCCCGAGCTCGTGATCGACGCCACGCTCGAAGGGGCCACGCTGCGCGGCCTGACGCTTCCGGAAGGGGCCGCGCCGCCGTCGCTCTACATCGCCATCCGCAACGGCTCGCTGGTCGTGCGCGGCGCGCTGGCCGACATCGTCTCCATCGAAGGCGAAGGGACGGTGGGCGAGAACCTCGCGGTCAATGGCCTCGTGCGCGTCACGATTCACGACATCGCGCGCGCCGCCGCGCTGACTCCCGCGACCGCGACGATCCCCGCGACCGGCAACATGGTCATCGACATGCGCCTCGCCGGGCGGCTCACACCGCTCGAAGCGCTGGTCGTCGAAGCGACCGTTCCGACCTTCAACCTCCGCATCGCCGAGCAGGAATTCACCGCACCCGAGCCGCTGCGCCTTTCGCTGCGCAACGGACGCATCGAGTTCGATTCGTTCGTGCTGCGCCGCACCGACTCGATGTTCGCCGTCACCGGATTCGCTGAGCTCACCGGCGCGAACCGCGTCGACGTCGACGTCCGCGGCGTGATCGACGCGGCGCTGCTCCAGCTCTTCATGGCCGACGTGCGAGCGGAAGGAACCGCCGACGTCGCGATCAGCATCGACGGCACGGTCACGGCGCCGAACGTCGTCGGCACCGCCGAACTGCGCGACGCCGAAGTGAAGTTCGCCGGCTTCCCGCAGCTCATCGACGAGATCAACGGCACGCTCCGTTTCCGCGGCGACCGGATCGAGATCGAATCGATGCGCGCGACCGTCGGCGGCGGCCAGATCGTCGCGGGCGGCGCCATCGCGCTCAAAGGCATGCAGCTCGACAACGTGCGTGTGACGCTGCAGGGCACCGACGTCTCGATCCGCTACTACGAAGGGCTGACGCTCGAGAGCAACTTCGCGCTCCTGCTGAGCGGCGATCTCGAACGGATGATGCTGCAGGGCGACGTCGACGTCACGCGCGCGCTCTACTTCCGCGACTTCGACGTGCAGCAGACGCTCCTCAACGCGATCCTCGCCCGCAACCGAGCCGTGCCGGCCGCGGCAGCGACGTGGCAGGACCGCATCGGCCTCCGCATCCGTCTCAACGCCCCCGGTACGCTTTCGGTGCAGAACAACATCGCGGACCTCAACGCCAGCGCGGCGCTCGACGTGACCGGCACGGTCGCCAATCCCGTGATCCTCGGCGAAGTGACGCTCGACGAAGGGGGCCGCGTCCGGATTCAGAACGTCGATTACCGCGTCGCCCGCGGCACGATCGGCTTCCAGAATCCCTTCCGCATCGATCCCTTCTTCGACGTCACGGTCGAAGGCACCGTGGCCGGCTTCGGCGCGTCCGAAGTGGAAGGCGGCCCGTTCGAAGTGACGATCAACCTCACCGGTACGCTCGACCGCCTCACGCCGTCCATCACCAGCGATCCTCCCGCCAGCGACATCACGCTCTTCTCGATTCTCGGCTTCGGCGGACTGGGGCAGCGCGGCACGAACGGCCAGGGCACCGGCGTCGGGCTGCTCGGCCAGTCGCTGCTCTACCAGAGCCTCAGCTCGATCATCGGCTCGACCGTCTTTCCGTTCGTCGATTCGTTTGCCTACGATCCCGGCACGCTCGACACGAGCACCGGCGCGAGCCCGAAGGTCACGTTCGAGAAGCGGCTCTCGAACGACATCCGCTTCCTCCTCGTCTACAACCTCGACAACCAGCAGAGCCGTCAGGTGGTCGAGTGGCTCGTCAATCCGACCTGGACGCTGCAGCTGACGCGCGACGAAGCGGACGAATACCGGCTCGACGCCCGCTTCCGCCGCCGCTACGAAGCGCAGTGGCGCTGGGGCAACGATGACGAGGACGAGCTCGCGACCGCCGCGATCGTCACCGCCACGGGCGCCACGACCGCCGCCACCCAGAGCGCGGCACCAGGTGCGCCGACTCTCGCCGCCGCCGCGGCAGCAGCGTCGGCGGCTGCTACGCCGGTCCTTCCGGCGGCGCCGCCCGTCACCGCGGTCAACACGGCGGCGGCCGACAACCGCCCGATCGCGCAGATCAACTTCCGGGCGGACGCGCAGTTCAACACCGAAGCGATCGCGCAGGAAGTGACGCTGCAGCCGGGACAGCTCGTCACGATTCGCGAGCTGCAGTCGTCGATCAAGAATCTCTTCGCCACCGGCAACTTCCGCGACGTGCGCGTCGACGCCGCACCATCCGACGCCGGCGTCGTGCTCACGTTCTCGCTCTTCCTGCACTACCGCGTCGATGAAGTCGAGATCGCCGGTCTCTCCGGCCGCGACCGGACGCGCGCGCAGCGCGAGACGACCGTGCGCCGCGGCGAAGTGCTCTCCCTCGACGCGGTCGAGAACAGCGCGGCGGCGATCGAAGAGATGCTGATCGAGAACGGCTTCCTGCAGGCCACCGTCGACGCGGAAACGAACTTCGACCGCGCACGCAACATCGCCGACGTGCAGTTCGTCGCCACGCCCGGCGCGCTGGCAAAAGTGACGAACGTGATCATCGAAGGGGCGCCGGCACCGTTCACGCCGGAGCAGCTCATCGACCGGATGAGCCGCAAGCCGGGCGCCGCGTTCCAGCTCGGCGAGGCGCGCGAGGACGCGGATCGCATCAAGAACTTCCTCGTGCGCCGCAATTACCGCCGCGCCGACGTCGACTTCCTCGGCCACACCTACGACGAGGCGACGCAAGGCGTGACGCTTCGCTATCGCGCCGTCACCGGCCCGCTCGTCGAAGTCGCCGTCACCGGCATCGAACGCCGTGCAGTCCGCCGCTGGCTGCCGTTCGCACGCAATCAGGAGTACAGCGAAGACGTCGTCGAGCGCGCCGCCGACCGGATCGTCGAAGGGCTGCAGGAGCGCGGTCACTACGAGGCCGCCGTCGATACCGAAAGCAGCCTCGAAAACAACGTCTGGACCACGACCTTCAACGTCTCGCCGGGCCCGCGCTTCCGCCTCACCGACGTCCGCTTCAACGGCAACATCCGCGTCAACGAAGACGACCTGCACGGCATCGTCGCCACCACTCCGCGCGGCGGCGTCCGCCGCATCATCGCGAGCATCTTCCGCCGCCCGGCCGGCGTCACGCGCGCGCAGCTGAGCGGCGACCGCGACTCGATCCTGTCGTTCTACCGTCTGCAGGGATTCTCGGAGGCGACCGTCGGGGAACCAGGCGTCCGCACCACCGCCGACGGCACGATGACAGTCGAGTTCCCGATCACCGAAGGGCCGCAAACCCTCATCACCGATCTCCGGTTCGAGGGGAACGAAAAGCTCATCAACGACACCCTGCCGCGTCCGCAGCTCGAAGCAGGCGCGCCGCTGAATCCGCAACTGCTGCACGACGACGTGGCGAACCTGCAGACGTTCTACGCGAACCGCGGCTACGTCGAAGTGCAGGTGACGCCGCGCGTGGTCGTGAGCGAAGACCGCACGTCCGCGACCGTCGCGTACGTGATCGCGGAAGGGCCGCAGGTCAACGTCGACGAGATCACGGTGCGCGGCAACACGTACACCGATCGCGACGTCGTCCTCCGCCGCGCGGAGCTTCGTTCCGGCCAGCCGTTCAGCTACACCGCGATGCTCGAAGCGCAACGCGAGCTCTACCGCCTCGGCATCTTCCAGCGCGTCGACATCCAGCCCACCCAGACCGAAACGACGGTTGCAGATCGCGACGTCGTGATTCAGGTCGAGGAAGGACGCAATCTCACCGTGACCGGCTCGATCGGTCTGCGGATGGAGCGCGGCGATCAGGAAGGCATCGCCTCTGCCGACGACGGCACGCGCGTCCGCGAGCGCGTCGCAGCGGCGGTCGCGCACCGCAATCTCTTCGGCTCCGGCCGTTACCTCGGCCTCGAGCTCGTCTACGGCGGCGATGAGCGCGAAGCGTTCCTCACGTACCGCGAGCCGTTCGTCGGCCGCTGGAACGTGCCGGTGCAGCTGCAGATCTTCCAGTCCGACGACAGCACGCGGCAAGGGACGCAGTTCCTGCAGCGCGGCACGTCGATCGAAGCGACGAAAGTGGCAAGGCTGCAGACGCGGTGGTCGCTGCGCTACGAATACAGAATCTCGAAATGCGAAACGAAGAGCGAACTGTGCGCACGCATCCAGCGCGGTGATCCGATCGAGGATCTCGACGAATCGCTGCTCAACATCGCGATTTCCAGCATCACGCCGACGTTCTTCTGGGACCGCCGCGACGACATCATCAACCCGCACCGCGGCTTCTTCGCCAGCGCCTCGGTCGAATACGCCTTCCCGCTCTTCACCGCCGACGCCGGATTCCTCAAGGAGTTCGTGCAGGGGGCGTTTTACATTCCGCTCACCGAGCGCAACGTCATCGCGCTGTCAGGCCGCGTCGGCCTCATTCAGCGCTACGCGCGCGAAGTGGATCGCATCGACGAGGAAACCGGAGAGGTCATCCCGGGCGGCGCGTTGATGCCGGTGCCGCTTTCGGAGCGCTTCACCGCCGGCGGCGAAACGACGCACCGTGCGTTCGCGCTCGACCGCCTCGGCACGCTCTGCCTCGAGCCGGACGACAACGGCATCATCCGCGAGATCCCGAACTGCTCGGCGACGCTCATCTCGCCGACGTCGATTGGTCAGGAGTCACTCGGCCGCGTGCTCCCGGTCGGCGGCAACTCGATGCTGCTCTTCAATGCCGAATACCGCTTCCCGATCTTCGGCGAAACCGTCGGCGGCGCCGTGTTCGCGGACATCGGAAACGTCTACGCGAAGAGCGGAATCGACTTCAACGATCTGCGCTACGGCGCAGGCGTCGGCTTCCGCTATCTCTCCCCCGTAGGCCCGCTACGCCTAGACGTCGCGATGCCCTTCCAGCGCCGCTGGTACGAAGACCGCGTGCAGTACTTCCTCTCCCTCGGCTACG
>DASVUA010000416.1:0-2093 GCA_036387295.1 Thermoanaerobaculia bacterium
CGCGCGGTGCCGGGTTCGCCGAGCTTGCCGCGCACTTCGGCGAGATCCGCACACACCCGTTCGTAGTGTCCGGGGGCGACGAGCGCACGCACTTCTGCCGCGATGCGCGGCCCTTTGACCTCGTCCTGCAGCAACTCTGGGACGATGCCTTTGCCGGCCACGATGTTGACGAGCGAAAAGTGCGGAAGACGAACGAGCCGTTTTGCGAGCAGGTACGTCGCGGGGCTCAGGCGATACATGACCACGACGGGCGTCCCGAGCACTGCCGATTCGAGCGTTGCGGTGCCCGAGGACGAGAGCGCGACGTCGGCGGCCGCAACACCTTCTCCGCCATCGTGATCGCGAATCGCGACGGTGACGCCGCGATCGCGCATGATGCGCTCGAGCTTCTCGCGCGCGATGGTCGGCGCCTGGATCACGTACGCGTCGACCCGCCGCTCGCGCCGCAGGATCTCGACGGCGTCGAGCATGGGAGGCAGCAGCTCCGCAACCTCCATGCGCCGCGACCCGGGCAATAGCGCAATGCGCAGCTCGTCGGGATCGCGCGGCGGACGCGTGATGTGGCCGAGTTGTTCGATGAGCGGATGGCCGACGTACGTCACCGGCACGTTGTGCTTTCTGTAGAACTCTTCCTCGAACGGGAAGATGACGACCATCCGGTCGACGTACTTGGCGATCTGGCGCACTCTCCCCTGCCGCCAGGCCCACAGTTGCGGGGAGATGTAATAGACGACGCGCAATCCGAGGGCTTTGCAGCGCCTGGCCACGCGCAGGTTGAAGTCGGGATAATCGACGAGCAGGACGGCGTCGGGACGCTCCTGTTCGATGCGCGCGAGCAGCTCATTGAAGACGCGCCGGAACATCGGCAGGTGGCGCAGGACGTTGAAGAGTCCGACGATCCCCATCTCCCGCGCGTGATGCAGGAGCGTCATCCCTTCGCGCTCGAGCAGATCGCCGCCGAGGCCGAACATCGACAACTCCCCGTCGAGCGTCTTCAACTCTCTCACGACCTCGGAGGCATGGAGATCGCCCGACGCCTCGCCGGCAACGACGGCGAGCTTCATTTGCGCCGCTCCGCGGCGCGTTGCCGGTTGCCTGTTGCCCGTTGGCACGTGGCGCGGAGTTGCGCGTTCCGCGTTGCTGATGGTTGCGGGTTGCAAGTTGCTGGAAGTTGCGAGTTGCTGGCGAGTCGCCCGGGCCCTGTCGGCTGGCGGCTCACGAATTCTGTAACCGAAGTCGCAACTCGCAACTCGCAACTCCGAGCGTACGGCGGGCGACGGAGAGCCGCGGCCCCGAGGCAACGGGCAACGGGCAACGGGCAACTCATCTCACCGTTCATTTGCGCGGTAGAGGAAACATCAGCCATCCGAGGGCGATGCCGCCGAGGAAGAGGGCGCAGAAGATGATGAGGAAGGTACGGATCCGGGCGCGGCGGTTGTGCTTCCAGAGAAGCGAGAAGAAGGCGGCGGTGGCGGCGGCGTAGACGCACATCAGGACGATGTGATTGCGGAGGAAGCTCAAGGCTTTCTCCCGATCGCAATGTCGTAGCAGTCGAGCACCAGCAGCAGGTTCATGAGGCCGGCGGTGAGCGTGAACATCCGGCCGTATTCGTAGGTCGACGAGCTGATCGTGCCGTGAGGGCCGAGCGAGCGTGCGAGGAAGTAGAGCGCGCCGGAGCCCATCGAGCCGGCCGTGGCGAGGAGGGAAAGCAGCGAGCCGCGTGATTCGGGCAGCGTGTAGAGCGCGCCGTCGACGCCGAGGCCGATGACGAAGAGCAGAACCACGATCGCGCAGAACGCCGCCGCCAGTACGCGGCGTCCGAGGTAGAAGTGCCCGGCGCCCGGCACCAGCAGCGCGAGAATCATGGAAGCGAACGCCCGCGACGTCATTCCGCGAAACGCGCTCCGTCGAATTCTGCAAAGTGCGGCAGGAGCTTTTCGTACGTGACGTCGAGCTCCTCCGGCACGAGGCGCGTGCGCGCGGTGACGGTCATGAAATTCGAGTCGCCGCCCCACCGCGGCACGATGTGCACGTGATAGTGATCGGCAACGCCGGCGCCGGCGACCGCGCCGAAGTTCATCCCGACATTGAAC
>DASVUA010000417.1:0-6867 GCA_036387295.1 Thermoanaerobaculia bacterium
GATCGAGCGGAAAGCGGCGCCGGCGACCGGCATCACGCAGTCGGTCTTTCCGGTGTCGCAGGATCTGAAGATGCCGCTGCTCGAGACGCTGCTGCAGCGCGGCGAGATCCGGAGCGCGATCGTCTTCACGCGCACCAAGCACCGCGCGAATCGCGTGTTCGAGCAGCTCGAACGGCAGAAGGTGGCCGTCGCGCGCATTCACGGCAATCGCAGTCAGGTGCAGCGCACCGACGCGCTGAACGGCTTCAAGTCGGGCAAATACCGCATCCTCGTCGCCACCGACATCGCGGCGCGCGGCATCGACGTCGAGGCGCTCTCGCACGTCGTCAATTTCGACGTGCCGAACCTGCCGGAGGATTACATCCATCGCGTCGGCCGCACGGCACGCGCGGAGATGACGGGCGACGCGATCACATTCGTCGCACCGGATGAAGAAGACGATCTGCGCGCGATCGAACGGGCCATCGGCAAGCGCCTGCCGCGCGTCACGGTTCCCGATTTCGATTACAAGCAGAAGCCGGCGGAGAAGCTGGAGATCCCGATCCAGGAACGCATCGCGGCGATCCGCGCGAGAAAAGCGGAGGAGCGTGCGCGTGCGAAAGCGAAAGCGGAGCGCCGCGCCACCGCGCAGAGTCCCGCGGCCAAAGCGCCGGCCTCGCGGCCGCCCGCGTCCCGCAATGCCGGTCATCCGAGTGCACCGGCTGGCCGCGGCAGCGCACGCCCCTCGACGCCGCGCGGTGCCTCCGCCGGCGGCGGTGGAGGACGCGGCCCGGGAGCACGCGATTCGCGAGGACCTGCCCCACGCCCGCAGAGCCCGCAGCGGCCCGCCTCGACGACCCCGTCGGGGAGCGATCGCGGCGGCCGCGGACGCCGGCGTCCGTAGCGTCTCAATCCCCGGCATCCAGTGGAGCGGCGGGCTCTCAGCCCTCCGACTGTTGAAGGGCGTCGGCGGGCTAAGAGCCCGCCGCTCCACCTCGTGCGGCAATCGTGCGGGCGTGCAGCGCCCGCGCTCGCCGTCCCTCGCCCGCATGCGCTAAGCTCGCGCGCCGCAACTGAGAACGATGTCGACCGATACCCCCGCGCGAGATTCGCGCTTCGATTACATCCCGCCGGTCGACGGCTTGCGCGCGGTGGCAGTGCTGGCCGTGATCGTCTTTCACCTGCGTCCATGGCGCCTCCCGGGCGGGTACACAGGTGTCGACATCTTCTTCGTCATCTCGGGCTTCGTGGTGACGTGGTCTCTCCGTGGAACATCTTTTTCCCGCCTCGGTGAGCTGCTTCGTTATTTCTACGCCCGGCGCGTCATCCGAATCGTCCCGGCTCTGGCGGCAATGCTGGTCGTGACGACGCTCATGACCCTGCGATTCGCCCCCACTCGGGAGACGATGACGGCAAGCAGCAAGACGGCACTCGCCGCGTCGGCAGGCGTGAGCAACGTCTATCTCTCGTTCTCGCGCAGCGGCTACTTCGGTGCGATCGCCGACCGGAATCCGTTTCTTCACACCTGGACGCTCGGTGTCGAAGAACAGTTCTACTTTCTCTTCCCTTTTCTCTATTTCCTCTGGCAACGCAATCCGGAACGACGGAAACGCGGCGCGGTGATCGTGGCAGCGCTGTCGGGCGTGTCGCTCCTCCTCTGCGCGGCGCTTTCCGGCGCGCTCGAGCCGCACGACTTTTTCCTCATGCCGCCGCGCTTCTGGGAGCTCGGCGTGGGGATGCTTCTCGCGCTCACGTCGGAATCGTGGCAGCCGCGCGCCGCCTCCGCGGGAACCGCGGTGACCGTCGCCGGATTCGCACTCTCCTTCGCCGCGCTCGGCGCGGGGCTTTCGATGCCGTTCCACGAGCGCTTCCCGTTCCCGGGAGCGCTCCTTCCCGTGACCGGCACAGCGGGAATGATCGTGCTCGCCTGCTCGAGGCCTCACGCGCTTGCGATCCGAGCGCTGTCACATCCGATCCCGGTTTACCTCGGACGGATCTCGTATTCGCTTTACCTGTGGCATTGGCCGACGTTCGTGCTGTTCCGGTGGACTGTCGGTATGGACGGCCGGCTCGAAGCGGCGTCGGCGCTGCTGATCTCGTTTCTCGCCGCGAACGGCTCGTATTACCTGCTCGAACGGCCGCTGCGCCGCTCCACGCAAGCCGGCCGCATGCCGCGGCTGCGGCTCATCGGCGCCGGTCTCTGCCTCATGGCCGGGGTGGCAGGCGCGATCCTCGTGCTCTTCAGGCCGTAGCGCCTCTCGCGTCGAGCACCGCTCCGTCGTCCGCTTGCTCGCCGTCGAAGCTCCCGCCAAGCCGGTATCCGTGACGGATGACCAAAGGGGCGGATCGCAAATCGCGTACGATTCCGCATCCGCAAAATCGAGGTGACGATGAGATACGTCCGTGTCGGGCTGGCGCTCGCGATCCTGCTTTCTTTCCCCGCGACGGCGCAATTCCAGACCTCGGTCCTCCGGCCGGTCGGGTATCACCCCAGCAACATCGCGTACTTCAACACGCCGTATTACGCGAACGCGCTGCATCACGGCGGCGAGTGGTTGAGCTTCACGAACACCGAGTTCGGGACCCCGATCAACTTCAACACCTCACAATTCGTGAACGGCTATCCGCAGTTCCTGAATCCGGGACAGAAACTGCGCGCGCCGCTCTTCAGCCTCAACATCGACGATCCGTTCCGCCCCGCCGCCTGGCCGAAGCGCAACACGCTGGCGAAAGGGCGAATCGTCGTGACGTGGAACGGCAACGCCGACATCCGGATGGTGAACGGCACGCTGGTCGCCGCCGATTCACCGAGCGGCGCCACCGGCTCGTTCACCAATGGGCGGCGCGTCTATCTCTGCACGACCGACAGTCAATCGCCGCAATCGCTCGAAGTGCACGCCATCGGCTCGCCGGCGCCGAGCGAGATCCGCGTCTGGCTCGCGCCACCCGACAATCCGAACACGGCGATCAAGGAAAACGAGACCGGCTCGCTGGAAGGACAGCTCTTTCATCCGCTCTTTCTGCAGCGCATCGCAGACCGCGACTGGGGCTTCATCCGCTTCATGGACTGGGGCGCCACGAATGCGTCGCCGGTGCAGGACTGGGCCGATCGCCGCCTCCCCTCGCACATCTTCATGAACGGCATCATCAACGCGCGCTCGCCGGCACTCAACGACGACATCTCACCCGGAGACCGCGAGACCGGCGTGCCGTACGAGCACATGGTCGCGCTCTGCAACCTCACCGGGAAGAACATGTGGATCAACGTGCCGCACCTCGCGAGCGCCGACTTCATGACGCGCCTTGCGAAGCTGATCCGCTTCGGCAGCGACGGCGTGAATCCGTACGATTCGGTGCAGGCGAATCCGGTCTTTCCGCCGCTCAATTCGAACCTGCGCGTCTACGTCGAGTACTCGAACGAGATCTGGTCGAGCGGCTTCAGTTTCCCGCAGGGGAACTGGGCCGAGAGCGAGGCCGCGATCGCGGGACTCGGCTCGGGGCTCGAAGGAAAAGGGCGCTTCAACGGCCGCAAGTTCTGCGACACGTGGCGCGCGTTTCAGGCCGTGTTCGGCGGGACGAGCCGCCTCGTGCGCGTGGCGGCGACGTTCACCGCGAACGACACTTATACCTCCGCATTTCTCAACGAAATCGACGATTACGGCGTGACGCTCACGCCGCCGGTCGAGCCCGACGTGCTGGCGGTGACGACGTACTTTGGCAATGGCATTCAGGATTTCGTCAACGAGCAGGGCTTCACGACCGGCAAGTTGTTCAACGATCCGTACTGGACCAGCCCTCTCTTCGCCACGCACCTCACCACCGCGTTCGACGAATGGAAGCGCCGGATGATGGCCGGCGATGCGGTGCAGGGCGCAGGGCCCGACGCGACCGGCATCGGCGGCGGATTCTCCGCCGGCCTGCGCGACATGACCGCCTCGATTTTCGGCACGCCGCTCCCGATCATCGCGTACGAGGGTGGGCCGTCGCTCTTCACCGATTCGATCGATTCAGGCAACGCGCAGAACGCCCAGGGGGTGCCGACCGACGACGGCGTGACGACGTTCATCGAGGCGATGAACCGCGACCCGCGCATCGCCGGCATTTACCGCATCCATCTCGACATCGCCCGCAGCAAAGGGTTGTGGACGCACACGCCGTACACCGACACGAGTCCCTGGAGCCGTTTCGGCCAGTGGGGCCATCTCGAAACGCTCGATCAACTGCCGGCGAACGCGCCCAAGTACGCGCTGATGCTCGAGCACTTCGACACGTTTTCCAGCACGCTGCGCCACATCGAAACGCCCGTGGGGGTGGTGCCGCAATTCACGACCGCGGCGATCCTGCCGGTCGGCATCGCGGGCCAGCCATACACCACCGACATCAACACCAGCGGCGGCGACGGCGCGCGGACGATCACGGTGGTCGGCGCGTTTCTCGAGCCTGCATTGACGATCGCGGCCGGCCCCACTCCCGGCACGCTGCGCATCAGCGGCACGCCGACCGTGAGCCGGAAGAATTTCATCCTGGCGCGCGTGCACGACGCGGACGGCGATCCCGCCTGGCGCGTCTTCACGCTCGAAACGTTCGGCGGCCTCGGCACACTCGTGCAGAGCGATTTCCGCGGCACGTCGCCCGGGCTCAATCTTCCCTGGACGCCGACGTTCGTGCTTTCGCCGAAGGTCACCTGGTCCGGCTGGAACATCGGCGCGGCGCAGTCAGGCGCGACGGGCATCACTCCGCAGGCCGGCAACAACGCGCTGGTGTTCGGCGTGAGCGGCACCACGGCCGCGAACGAAACGCTGTCGCAGGCGATTGCGGACAATCAATTCCTCAAGGCGACGGTCACGCCCGCACAGGGCGCGCTCGATCTTCGCGGTGGCGAGATTCGTTTCTCGACGCGCCGCATCGGCTTCCACTCCCCGCTCGGATACGCGCTGTTCTCCAGCATCGGCGGCTTCACGGAGGCGAACGCGCTGTACGTCAGCAGCGAAGTGAGCAAAGACAACGTCGATGAGATTCACCACGTCATCACCATTCCGTCGACTGCACCGTTCGCGGCGGTGAGTGCGCCAGTCGAATTCCGCATCTACGCATTCGGCGCGCAGTTCGACGGACACTCCACCAGCCTCACCGGATTCAAGCTCACACAGAGTGCGTCGGTCGCGCTTTCAGCGCCGGCGAACCTCGTGGCCACCGCCACGTCGACGACGCAGGTGGCGTTGACGTGGTCGGCCGTGTCCGGCGCGACGTACGAGATCTTCCGCAGGTCCGCGGGTGCGGCGGAGACGCAGATCGGCACCAGCAGTGCGGCTTCGTTCAACGACACGGTGGGCTTCGGAACCGCGCACGTTTACCGCGTACGCGCCGCGGCCTCGGGACAGACGTCCGGCTTCAGCAATGCGAATCTCGCGACGACCGTCCTCTTCACGGACGATCCGCTCGTCGTGGCGACGACGCGCGTCAAGCGGCTGCACGTCATCGAATTGCGCAGCGCGGTGAACGCCGTACGCGCCACGGCGGGATTGGCCGCCGCCACGTTCACCGATCCGGCGATCACCGCCGGCACGACGAAAGCCAAAGCCCTGCACATCTCCGAGCTCCGCACTGCGCTGTCGGCCGCCCTCACCACCCTCGGCTTTCCCGCGCCGACATTCAGCGCCGGAGTCGCCGCCGCCTCGCCCGTGAAGGCAGTGCACGTTCAGGAACTGCGGACCCTCGTGAAGTAACAGCGTCACGTTCGTGGAGGACAGGCAATCCTGCCTGTCCTCTCGCCTTGCCCGTCGCGCACTCCTCCGGGCGCAGCTCGCGTTTGGAGTGCGGTGACCGCAGTCACCGCTTTTCGGTCTGCCGAAAACCGGCTCGCAATCGTTCACTGCCGGGTACCATTTCGGACCTGATGCGAATCCTCCTGACCCTCGCACTCTTCTTCGCCACCTCAGCGTCTGCGGGGCTGACGCGGTACTGGACCGGCAATTCCGGCGATGTGCGGCCGCGATTGCACGGACCGTTGTTGCTGCTGACCGGCGGCGGCGGTGACGTAACGGCCGGACTACAGGCCGCCATCGACCGCATTCGCGGCTGTACGGATTGCGGGGCGAAAATCGACGTCGTGGTGATTCGCGCCTCCGGCGCCGAGGGGTACAACTCGTACTTTATGAACATGCGAGGAGTCGACTCGGTGCTGTCGATGGTGATTACAGATCGCGATTCGGCGTCGCGTCCCGAGGTCGTTGAGGCGGTGCGCAATGCGGAGCTGATTTACTTCGCCGGCGGCGACCAATGCAATTACATCCGCTGGATCAAAGGAACTCCGGTCGAGCGGGCGGTAGAGCAGGTTTACAAACGCGGCGGTGCAATTGGCGGGACGAGCGCGGGCCTCGCGATTCAGGGCGAATTCGTATATGACGCCTGCCCGAGCCAGAGCGCAAAATCGGCCGAGGTGCTGCTCGATCCATTTCATGCCGACGTGAGCGTGTCGACCGGGTTCTTCGAATGGCCTGCAATGCGCGGCGTCGTGACCGACACGCATTTCCAGCAACGCGATCGCCTTGGGCGGCTGCTCGTCTTCATGGCCCGCTCCCATGGAACACGCACAGTGCAGGGGCTGGGCGTCAGTGAAGGGACGATTGCTGTCGTCGACCGCAACGGCGCCGGAATCGTCTATGGAAAAGGCCCGGTCCATCTCGTCGTCGCCGGCGACAAACCGGAACGCGTCGAGCGGGGAAAACCCCTCACCTATCGCGGCCTGCGCATCTTCCGTTTCGAAGCAGGCGAAACGTTCGATTTACGCCGTCCCAGTGGACCGCGCATCAAAACGGTCGACGTAATCGAAGGCCAATTGACCGCAGACCCATATTGATCTGGAGTGCGGCGACGCCAGTCGCCGCT